>JBOGWD010000229.1:0-43394 GCA_050693275.1 Actinomycetota bacterium
CCACCCGGCCCGACACGCTGTGGGGCGTGACGTTCTTCGTGTTCGCCCCGGAACATCCGATGGTCGAGGAGCTGGCCAAGGCCGGGGGCACCTCGGCCGAGGTGACCGCGCTCCGGGACCGGCTCCAGGCCACCCCCCTGACGTCGCGGGAGCAGGCCGAGTCGAGGGAGGGCATCCCGCTGCGTGTTCACGCCGTCAACCCCGTGAACGGGGAGCGGGTGCCATGCTACGTGGCGCCCTACGTGCTGATGGAGTACGGGACCGGAGCCGTGATGGGGGTGCCGGGCCACGACCAGCGCGACTTCGAGTTCGCCCGGGAGCAGGGGCTGGAGGTCCGGGTGGTGATCCAGCCCGAGGGCCAGCCGCGGGACGCCGCCACGATGACCGAGGCCTTCGATCACGAGGGCGAGATGGTGCGCTCCGGCCAGTTCGACGGGACGCCCAGCCCCGGGGGGATCCCGCGGGTGATCGCGTGGCTGGATGAGCAGGGGAAGGGCCGGGCCGCGGTCTCCTTTCGCATCCGGGACTGGCTGATCTCCCGCCAGCGGTACTGGGGGGCCCCGATCCCGATCGTCCACTGCCCGACGTGCGGAGAGGTCCCGGTCCCCGAGGGCGACCTGCCTGTGGTTCTCCCGGACGACGTGGACTTCTCGCTCACCGGCGAGTCGCCGCTGGCCAAGCACGACGGGTTCGTGCACGTCACCTGTCCCCGGTGCGGCGGAGCCGCCACGCGGGAGACGGACACGGTGGACACGTTCGTGGATTCCTCCTGGTACTACTACCGGTACCTGTCGCCGGGCGAGGACACGCGGGCCTTCGACCCCGAGGCCGTGACCCGGTGGATGCCGGTCGGGCAGTACACGGGCGGCATCGAGCACGCCATCCTGCATCTCCTGTACTCCCGGTTCGTCACCAAGGTCCTGAATGACATGGGCCTGGTCCCGTTCCGGGAGCCGTTCCCCCGGCTGCTGAACCAGGGCCAGGTGATCATGGACGGCGCAGCCATGAGCAAGAGCAGGGGCAACATCGTCGAGCCCATGCCGCTGGTGGAGAAGTGGGGTGCGGACGCCATCCGCGTGACGATGCTGTTCGCCAACAAGCCCGAGGACGACATCGACTGGGCCGACGTGTCCCCCGAAGGCGTCCGGTCCTGGCTGGAGCGGGTGTGGCGGGCGGTCCACGACGCCGCCGGAGGGGAGGGCGGGGACCCGGAGCCGCTCCGACGGTTCACCCATCGCACCATCGAGCGGGTGACCGAGCTGTACGACGGGTACCGGTTCAACGTCGCGGTGGCCCGGCTGATGGAGTTGACCAACGAGGTCCGGGCCGCCGTGGATCGAGGAGCGCCGGCCCGGGAGGCGGCGACCGCGCTGGTGCAGATGGTCGCGCCGATGGCCCCGTTCATCGCCGAGGAGCTGTGGCGGGAGGTCCTGGGAGGCCGGGAGAGCGTGCACGGACGGGCCTGGCCGGGCTTCGACCCGGACCTGGCCCGTCTGGAGACCGTCACGCTGGTGGTCCAGGTCGACGGCCGGGTCCGCGACCGGATCGAGGTCCCGGCCGACGTCTCCCAGGAGGAGGCCGAACGCCTGGCCCGCAGCTCCGAGAACGCCCTCCGGGTGATCGGGGAGCGCCGGGTGGCCCGGGTGATCGCCCGTCCGCCCAGGCTCGTCAACCTGGTCACCGGCTGAGGTGCTCGACGTCCGGCAGAAGGACGGGAGGGTCCGGGTCTCCGCCCGGATCCGGCCCCGGGCCCGGCCCGGCCTCGAGGTCACGGACGGCGGGTTGGTGATCCGGGTGGCTGCCGTCCCGGAGAAGGGCCGGGCCACGGAGGAGGCGCTGCGTCTCCTGGCCTCCGCTCTCGGCGTGGCGCCGTCGGCGGTGGAGCTCCGCACCGGCGCCGCGGCCCGGCGAAAGACGTTCGTCGTCTCGGGCGTGTCGGCCACCGACGCCCGCTCGCGGCTCCTGGCCGCGACGGGCTGAGCCGGTCAGTCGATTCGCAAGGCCACCATCACCCCGTCGCGGGTCGGCACGACGGTCGAGCGGTAGCGGTCGTCCTCGGCGACGGCGTGGTTGTGCTCGAGCACGGCCTCGGTGATGCCCTCGGGCCCGTCGTCAGGCACACCCTCGGCCACGCGTCCTGCCCACAGCACGTTGTCGCACAGGTACAGGCCGCCGACGCGGATCCGCTCCCTGGCCTTCCGCCAGGCCTGGGGGTAGCCCTCCTTGTCGATGTCGTTGAAGATCACGTCGAACTCGCCGTCGAGCTCGTCGATGACCTCCACCGCCTCGCCGACGTGGGCGCGCACCCGCCCGGCCAGGCCGGCCCGACCGAGGTACTCGGCGGCCCGGGCGGGCATCTTCGGGTCGGTGTCGGTCGTGTGCACCTCGCCTCCCGGCCCGACCGCCCGGGCGAACCAGTAGGCGGAGTAGCCGAAGCCCGAGCCGAGCTCGAGGACCCTGCGGGCGCCGATGGATAGGGCCAGCACCTCCAGCGTCACGCCTACCACCCGGCCGACGATGGGGAACCCGCCCGCGGCTTCCTCCATCGCGTCCGCCACCTCGTGTTCGCCGCCGACGAGGTGGCGCAGGTAGTCCTCGATCCTCGGGTCCACGATGTCGATGCCCATGTCCGTCCCTCCATCCGGGTGCGGTCTCCGCGGCGAGGATAGCGCCCGAGACCCATGTCACCGGGGGCCGCTAGGCTCCCGGACGTCGAGTCCTCCCCCTCCGGCCGGGCCGGTGCGTGGCCCGACGCGAACCGAAGGAGGCGATGGACGGAGGCGTCCGGGACTGGCTGGCGGGGCTGACCCGTCGTGAGTTGGCCCTGGTTGCCGTGGTCGGGCTGGCCGTCGTGGGAGCCGCCGGGCTGTGGTACGCGCGATCCCTACCCCGCCCGGTCGAGGTGCGAGCGCCGGCTGCCGCTCCCACCCTCTCCGCGGAGCCTGCCACGGTGCTTGTGCACGTGGCCGGCTGGGTCCGCCGGGCCGGCGTGTACGAGCTTGACGAGGGCGACCGGGTCGTCGACGCGATCGATGCGGCCGGGGGACCGCGCAGGGGAGCCGATCTGGGAGCGCTGAACCTGGCGGCGGTCCTCGTCGACGCACAGCAGGTGCTCGTGCCCAGGGCCGTGGACCAGGCGGAGGGGCCGGGGATCGACTCGTCGACGGGGGCGGGGACCGCCGCTCCTCAGCTCGTGAACGTCAACACGGCCTCACCGGAGGAGCTGGACACGCTGCCGGGCATCGGCGAGGTGCTGGCCGCCGCGATCGTCTCCTACCGCGAGGAGCACGGCCCGTTCACGGCCGTCGACCAGCTCGTCGACGTCAGCGGGATCGGGGAGGTGACGATGGAGGAGATCCGTGACCTGGTGACGGTGTGATGGCGAGGTGGGCCCTCCCGGTCGCCGCGGGGGGCCTGTGGGCCGGGATCCTGCTGGCCGGGCCCGCTCCTCTCGCTCCTGCCATCGCGCTGGTGGCGGGGCTGGCCGGGCTGGCCGCCGCGGCCCGGTGGGGGAGGGGGCGCCGGCGGACGTCGCGACGCATCGTCGACGCTGCCGGCCTGGCCGTCGTGGCGGACCCCCCGGGCCCTCGGGAACTGGTCCTGGCCGCCGCGGGGTTCCCCGTGGGCGTGCGTGAACCGCCGGATCCGGCCCGGCCCAATCGTCCCTGGGCTCGGGGGGTGGCCGCGACTGCGGCGTGCGTGCTCGTCGGTGCCGGTTGGGCGGGCGTCCGCGGCGCCCTGCGCGAGGGTCCAGGTCCGCTGGAGGGCCGGCACGTGACGTTCCGCGGGACAGCCGTCTCCGACCTCCGCCGGTTCGACTGGGGATGGGGCGTCGAGGTCGGCCTGGAGGAGGCGGCCGTGTCCGAGCGATGGACGGAAGTGGACCTCCGCGTGTGGGCCTCCGGTTCGGGTGCGGGTCCCTCGGTCGAGGCCGGCCAACCCGTGTCGGGGACCGGCACCCTGCGTGCCGTCGATCCCGCCGCGTCCGGGTTCGACGCCTACCTGGCCGGCCGGGGGGTGGTGGCCCGGGCGAACGTGACCGGCCTGATGCCCCGAGGCCCCCCGGCGAACCCCGCGCTCCGGCTGGCCGCAGCCGCCCGGCGAGCCCTCCGCCGCGGGGCCCATGGCGCGCTGCCCGAGCGCGAGGCCGCGCTGCTGCTGGGGCTGTCGGTCGGCGACACCTCGGGGATGGATGCCGAGGTCGAGGAGGACTTCCGGGCGTCCGGACTGGCCCACCTCGTGGCGGTGTCCGGGTCCAACGTGGCCATGTTCCTGGCCCCGGTGCTGGCGGTGGCCACGAGGTTCCGGCTGCGCCTGCGGTCCCGGGTGATGCTGGGCGTGGCCGCCATCGGGTTCTTCGCCCTGTTGACGCGGTGGGAGCCGTCGGTGCTCCGGGCCAGCGCCATGGCCGCCGCGGCCCTGGCCGGGGTATGGGCGGGCCGTCCCCGGAGCACGGGAGCGCTCCTCGGCGCCTCGATCGTGGCCCTGCTGGCGGCCGATCCGGGGCTGGCCCGATCCGTCGGGTTCCAGCTGTCGGTGGCAGCCACGGCCGGACTGGCGCTTCTGGCCGGACCGCTGGCGAGCCGCGTGGGGTTCCTTCCCCGCCCTGTGGCCCTGGCCGCCGCGGCGACCGCGGCCGCGCAGGTCGGGGTGACCCCCCTGCTCCTGCTGCACTTCGGCATCGTGCCGACGGTCACGCTCCTGGCGAACCTGCTGGCGTTCCCCGCCGTCGGCCTGGCGCTGCTCGGCGGCCTGGTCGCCGCGGGATCGGCCCTGGCCTGGGCCCCCCTCGGCCATGCCCTGGGCGGGCTCGCGGCGCTGCCGCTCTCCTACCTGATCGGCCTGGCCGACCGGATGGCCCGGGCTCCCTTCCCCTCGCTCGTGGGGAGCGGCGTGGCGATGCCGGTCGCGGCCGGCGTCGTGGCCGTCCTCCTGGCGTGGCGGCTGCGGCGAGGTGGCCGTCCCCGGGTGGGGACCGTGATCGCCGTGGCCGCCGTGGCCGCCGTGACCTGGTCGGCGGTCCCAGCCGCAGGCCCGCCGCCGACGGTCACGGTCACCTTCCTGGACGTGGGCCAGGGAGACGCCGCGGTGGTCCGCGGCCCCGACGGGGCCACGATCCTCATCGACACGGGGCCGGACGAGGATCAGGTGGCCGCGGACCTGGCCGCGATGGGCATCCGGCGGATCGACCTGGCGGTGGCGTCACACGCCCATGCCGATCACGTCGAGGGGTTCCCGGCCATCCTGGCCCGGTTCCCGGTCTCGCTCCTGATCGAGCCTGGGTGTCAGGGGGACTCACCCTCGTACGCGCGGTTCCGCGAGTCGGTCCGGGCCGAGGGCGTCCCGGTCCGGCACCCCAGAGGCGGTGAAGGGTTCGACGTCGGGTCCCTGAAGGTGGACGTCCTCGGTCCCGACGAGTGCTCCGTGGGCGGCTCGGAGCCGAACAACGACTCACTGGTGCTGCGGCTTCGATCCGGAACCGCCTCCATCCTGTTCCCCGGGGACGCCGAGGTCGAGGCGCAGCGCGATCTTCAGGACGACAGGGATCCGGTCAGGGCGATCGTGCTCAAGGTTCCCCACCACGGCGGCGACACGTCGGACCCGGCATTCTTCCACGCCGTGGACGCGGCGGTGGCCGTGGTCAGCACCGGTCCGAACGACTACGGGCACCCGAACCCGGTGGTGCTGGCGGAGCTGCGGTCGGCGGGCATGACCGTGTACCGCACCGACCTGGCCGGTGACGTCACGGTGCGGTTCTCCCCCGACGGGCTTCTCGTGGAGGCCGCGGGAGTGCGTACAGACCCAACGGTCGGCGGGCGGTAGCCTGGACCAGTGTTCGGGCTCACGCGGGCGAACCTCCGGCACCTCCTGGGGATGTTCCGTCTCGGGACTCGCCCGGCGGTGACGGTCTACGAGAGCCTCGGCACCGACTTCTTCCTGGCTCCGGCACCCGGCTGGCTGAACCTTGGATGGTGGGAGGGGGAGGGGAGCGAGGAGGAGGCTCCGGTCGCCCCGGGGCGGCTGGTCGAGATCCTGGCCGACCCTCTTCCTCGGGGCGGCGCGATCCTCGATGTCGCGAACGGCCTCGGCGTCCAGGACCCCGTGATCGCACGGGTGACAGCGCCCCGCCTGCTCGCTGCGGTCAACCTCACCGAGTTCCAGCTCCGGGCCGGGCGGGAGCGTCTCTCGTCGGCGGAGGCCCTCCCCGTCCTCGCCGACGCGATCCGCCTCCCCTTCGGCGACGCCTCCTTCGACGGGTTGATCTGTGTGGAGGCGGCGTTCCACTTCCCGTCTCGCGCGGGCTTCTTCGCGGAGGCGCTCCGGGTGCTTCGGCCGGGCGGGGTCCTGTCGATGTCGGACGTGACCGTCGAGCGGCGGCCCCGGACGCTTCAGGACGCCGCGGCCGGGCTCCTGCTGCTGCGGATATGGGGGATGCGCACCAGGCAGCTCGAGAGCGCCGGACGGATCGCCGGGTTGGCGGAGGCGGCGGGGCTCACCGACGTCCGCGTCGAGCTGTGCGCCGCCCGCACGATCGACCCTGCCCTCCGGCTGGCCCGCGCCCGGCTCGCCTCGCCGCGGGGCCACCCGAGGGCCCATGTCTGGGGGGCCCGGGTGGGCATCCGTCAGATCGAGCGACTGCGGGCGCGTGGCTTCATCCAGTACGCGCTCCTCACGGCCCGAGCCCCGGCCGTCGGTTCTTCGGCCTGAATCGGCCGTGGGCTGATCGCCGAGCTCCACAGGGCCGTCGGACGAACGCCCCCGGCTGGGTAGGACGGCGCCGTCATGACAGGGGTGTGTACCGTCTCCGGCACCGATCGAAGGAGCTGAGGAGTCATGGCCGCGTGGGCGCTGGAGCGGGCCCGGAACCCATCGATCCTTCGGCTCCATACGACGGTCGAGCTGACCCGGGCCACCATCGAGACCTGCCCTCCGGCTCGGGCGCCGTGGCCGGTGGACCGGCTCCCGTCAATCCCGGGTCTTCGGTCGATGGACCTTCACCGCTACCGGGCCCGGCTGAACCTCGCTCCGGGAACCGACCCGGCGCACGCTGAGGTCAGGATCCGGGAGATCCTGTCTCCGGAGCTGGGACCGCCCGTGGACCTGCCGGCCGAGCCCCCGCCCCGAACGTTCGCCGTGCGGTACCGGGGTCCCCGGGCCGTTGCGGAGAGCCCGGTGATGGCTCGGTCACAGCCGGTGCTCCGAGCGGCGTTCCTCGCGATCGGAGTGGCCGAGGCCATCCTGACCGGGGGCGTGGTGCAGGTCCGTCTGGGGCGACTGTTCGCCTGGGATCAGGCTGAGGAAGCGGTCCGGAAAGTCCTCCGATCATTTGCGCCCTGAACCGCTCAGGCCCCGTCCCTGTCGGCCGATTCTCCTGACTCGCGGGCCGAGGCAGGGGAGTCACCTGAGCGATGCACCCTTCAGGTGCCTCCCGCCTCCTCCGTCCGGCGTGCCTGCGGCTGCCCGTCGCCCCTGCCAAGGGCCGCGCCCAGGGCCCCGAGCGTGTCCATCGGCAACGGGAAGATCACCGTCGTCGTCCGGTCGGAGGCGATCTCGGACATCGTCGACAGCACCCGCAGCTGCATGGCGGCGGGTTCCTCCCGGAGCTGCCGCCCCGCCCGGGACAGGGTTTCCGCAGCCTCGAATTCCCCCTTGGCGTGGATCACCTTCGCTCGCCGGTCCCGCTCCGCCACGGCCTGGCGGGCCATGGCCCGGCGCATGGCCTCCGGTAGCTCCACGTCCTTCACCTCGACCAGCGTGACCTTCACTCCCCAGGGGTTGGTGAGATCGTCGATGATCTTCTGAAGGCGGCGGTTGATCTCGTCCCGGGACACCAGCAGCTCGTCCAAGTCGGCCTGGCCGATGACGCTCCGCAGGGTGGTCTGGGCAACCTGGGACGTGCCGAAGAAGTAATCCTGGATGGCCACTGTGGCCCTGATGGGATCCACCACGTTGAAGTAGCTGACCGCGTTCACCCGGACGGTCACGTTGTCCCTGGTGATGATGTCCTGGCTGGCGACGTCGTGGGTCACCGTCTGGAGGTTCACCTTCACCATCCGGTCGATGACGGGGATGATGAAGAACAGACCGGGACCCTTCGCCCCGATCACCCGCCCCAGCCGGAAGATGACTCCGCGCTCGTATTCCTTCACGATCCGGATCGCCGAGATGGCGATGATCGCGATGAGCACCACCGCGGCCCCGATGCCGTAAAGCGTCGCCTGGCTCATGGCTCTCCTTTCTCCTCTATCTCCTCTTCCGGTGCCTCCTGGTCCTCCACGATGAGGTCAAGGCCCTCGACGTCGACCACGCGCACGGTGGCTTCGTCCCGCAGCTGCTCGCCCCTGGTCCTCACGTTCCACCACGCCCCCTCCACCATCGCCTGGCCGGTGGTGCCGCTGGCCGAACTCACCACGGCGACCGAGCCCAGGAGCCCGCCCGCCCCGGTGGTCGGGGCCAGCCGCCGGGTCCGCCATGCGAGGCGACCGGCCAGCACCGTCGCCCCACCGACCACGATGGCCACGGGGATCAGCACCTCGGGATCCACCCCCACCCGGCCGCGGAACAGGAACAGCCCGCCCAGGACCAGGGACGCGGTGCCTCCCGCGGCGCCGACCCCGACGCCGGGGGTGAAGACCTCCACCCCGAACAGGATCGCCGCGAGAACGAGGAGCAGTCCTCCCAGGGCGTTCACGGGGAGTACGGCCAGGGCGAACAGCGCCAGCAGGATCAGGATCACGCCCACGATCGCCGAGCCCCCGAAGCCCGGATTCGCCAGCTCGTAGATGATGGCCAGGGTCCCCAGGGACATGAACAGGAAGGCCAGGTTGGGGTCGGCCAGCCACTGCAGGACCGACCGGAACGCACCCAGCTCATAGGGGACGATCTGGGCCTCGCTGGTCTCGAGGGTCAGCCGGGTCCCGGTCGCTAGGGTCACCGTCTCCCCGTCGATGGCCTCGAGCAGGGCGGCCCGGTCCGGGGCGAGAAGGTCCACCACGCCGATCCGCTCCGCCTCTTCGGCGGTGACCGACCGACCCTCGCGCACGGCCTCGACGGCGAACTCCGTGTCACGGCCACGAGCCCGGGCCACGGACTCTGCGTAGGCCGCGGCGTCCTCGATGATCTTCCGCTGGACGTCCCCGCCTTCGAGGTCCACCGGGGTGGCCGCCCCGATCGCGGTTCCCGGGGCCATCGCCGCGATGTGCGCGGACATCGTGATGAGAGCACCGGCCGAGGCGGCCCGCGCCCCGGAGGGGGCCACGTGGACCACCACGGGGACGTCGGCGCCGAGGAAGGCCTGGATGATGTCTCGCATCGAGGCGTCGAGCCCGCCGGGGGTATCGAGCTCGATCAGGAATACGTGGTGGGCCTCCTCCTCCGCGAGGGCCACCCCTTCCCCGATGTGGTCGGCGATCACCGGGGTGATCACGCCGTCCACCTGGGTGACCAGCACCGTTCGCGCCTGGGCCCGGGCGCCGGTGGCCGAGGCCGCCAGCCAGAGCGCGAGAGGGAGGATGAGCATGCCCAGCACGGTCCGCCGCCCCGGATGGGGGGCGAAGGGCAACGTCCGCGGCAAGCGAAGCATCAGATGCCCGTCCCCGTGGCTGGGGGCGTCCTCCAACTCCAACCTACCTCGCGGCACCGGCGGGCGCTGGCGCGGTTCCCGGAGGGCTGAGCGCGGTCGGCGGGCGATTCAAGTCTCGCGACCGGCGGGGTCCCTCCTGGTGAGCAACGCCCCGTAGAGCGTGAGCCCCGGTCCGAAGGCCACGCAGACCACGTGATCGCCCTCCCGGAGCGGTTGACGCTCCAGGAGCCGCTGCAGCACGAGCAGCACCGTCGGTGAGGAGCAATTGCCGAAGTCGCGGAGGACCGACCTGGAGGGCTCGAGCTCGGCCTCGCCGAGCCCCAACGGCGCGGCAACGGCCTCGAGGATCCTCGGGCCCCCGGGATGGACCGCCCACCCGGCGACCTCCTCCGGAGACAGGCCGTGCCGGGCCAGCAGGGAGTCGACCAGAGGGCCGGCGTGGCGCTCGAGAACCTCGGGGATCTCCCGGCCCAGGCCCATCCGGAAGCCCCGGTCGGTGACGTCCCACTTCATGAGTCCCGCGCTCTGAGGGTCCGTGCGGGCGGCGACGTCGACGACCTCGAGCCCCGGCCCTCCCGGTCGAACCGCGACGGCCGCGGCAGCGTCGGAGAACAGCGAGTGAGCGATGATCTGATCGACCTCGTGGTCCTGGTCCTGGACGTGGAGACTGCACAGCTCGAGGCACAGGAGGAGACCCGTCTTCCTCCGGGCGGTGGCCGCATCCGCCAGGGTGGCCAGCGCGGGGAGAGCCGCGTAGCAGCCCATGTGGCCGACATGGAGACGCTGCGTATCCTCGGCCAGACCGAGCTCCCGCGCGAGCAGGATGTCCAAGCCCGGTGTGGCGTACCCCGTGCACGTGACCACGGTGAGGGCGCCCACCTCCCGGGGCGCCAGCCGTGCCTGGTCAATGCACGCGCTGAGCGCTTCGCGGCCGAGCGGGACGGCCTCCTCCAGGAACCGCTCCATCCTGGCCGCCGTTCCCCATCCCCGAACGTCCTCCTTCCAGGGGATGGCCACACCGTGTCGAGTGGTGACGCCCGACCGCCGCCACAGCCGCTCCGCCAGGCGGTCACCTCGATACTGCTCGGCGAAGAACCCCTCCCACACCTCCTCCTGGGAGACCGCGGTGGGGACCGCCGAGCCGAGCCCGGCGATCACGGCCGCTACCACGGTTTCACCCCCTCCGCTCCCTCGACCCCCAGGGCCATCGCCCCCAGATAGTCCCCGGACACGTCGCTGGACGGCGGCATGATCGCCGCGCTTCGGGCGTCCCTGAGGATCCGCTCCAGGGGGAGTCCCCGCCGAAGGGCGCCGAGCCCGCACGCCTCGGTCATGCTTGCCGCAACGCTCATGGCCACGTCTCCTGCCAGGAGCTTGGCCCGGTACGTCCACCGGTTCGTCTCTGGGTCACCGGGCCGCAGGTCGACCAGTCGGGCGGCTCGCTCCAGTGTCAACCGGGCGGCCTGGACCTCGGCCTCCGCTCGGCCGACCCGCTGCCGCACGGCGGCCAGTCGGGCCAGCCCTCCGCGCTCGTCGCCCACGCGCCGCCCTCGCAGGTACGACACGGCCTCTCGGACGGCGGCCTCGGCCAATCCCACGTACACCGCGGCGTATGAGGCGACGAGCCACTGGGGCATCCCGTAGGCGAGCGGGAGCACCAGGCCCTCCACCCCTCCCAGGAGCCCGTCATCCGAGACCCAGACATCGAGCTCCAGGCCGTTGCTGGCCGTGGCTCGCATCCCCAGCGGATCCCACGACCCGTCGACCCGGAGCCCCTCTCCGGCCGGAACCAGGAAGTAGGAGATGACCGGTGCGTCATCGGAGGAGCCGGCCCGGCGGGCGGCCACGAGGTAGGCGTCGAGATGCCCCGCCCCCGAGCAGAAGCTCTTCGTCCCTCGGATCCGATAGCCCGCGCCCTCGGGCTCGTACGTGGATCGCAGCGCCGAGAGGCGGGAGCCGGCCTGTGGTTCGGTGATGGCCACCCCGTACATGGCCCCCTCCGCGGCGGCACGGAGGATCCGATCGCGGGACTCGAAGAACACCTCCGTCGTGCCGAAGCCCCTGGCCACCTCATCGGGGATCGACGCCAGCCCGCCGGTGACCGACGCGTGCATGTTGAAGATCAGCGCGGTCGAGGCGTTGCCTCCGGCGAGCGCCACGGCCACCCGCACGTAGTCCTCGAACCCGGCCCCCATCCCCCCGAGCCGGGCCGGGACCAGAAGGCCCAGGAGGCCGTCCTCCCGCAGTTCCTCGACGTCGCGTTCGGGGAACGCGGCCTCCTCGTCGTATCGGGCCGCCCGGGAGGCCATCCGCTCGGCGAGCCGCTCCGCCTTCCCCAGGGCGTCCGTCACGAGGTCTTCCTTCCCACTCCCTGGTAGACCGATGCCAGCGACCGGGTGGGCAGCATGCGGACCGACCCACGTCGCCCGAGGAGGAACGCCAGGTAGTCGCGGAGGGACGGCCGCAGGCCGCGGACCCGGACACGGAGTCCATGCCGGCCGAGGAGGCGGGCGATGCGGCGGGGCCGAACGAACAGCGAGGGATCGTGGATCCGGCTGGGCGGCCCGCCCGGGACTCGCTCCCCGACGACCACCAGCGAGAGCCGGGACCACATCGTGTCGTTGATGGTGTCGAAGACCAGGACACCGTCCGGGCGGAGGACCCGAGCGATCTCCGCGATGACCCGGGGCAGGTCGGGGACGTGCTCGAAGAGCTCTCCGGCCACCACGACGTCCGCGGTGCGGTCACGAAGGGGGAGGGCCGCCGCATCGGCTCGCACTGGGACCACGCCATGACTCGCGGCGACGCGGAGCGACGGCGCCGAGAGGTCGACCCCGACATGACGGTACTGGGCGAGGTGGGTGGCCAGGAGACCACCGCCGCAGCCGATGTCCACGAGCGTGAGTCCCCGGCGTGCCGGAGCGGGGATCAGGTCAGCCCGAGCGTCCGCCAACCAGTGGAGGGCGGCCAAGGACCCCTTCGGGTTCCACCACTCGCCGGCCAGCCGGTCGTACTGCCTGGGATCGTTCCGCGCGGGCATCCTCACTCGTGGCATCCGCTGCCCTCCGCATACCCTGGCACGTTTCTCGCCTCACCGGAGACGCGATCCGCCTCCGAGTCAGGAGGTTCGCAGCACGACGAGTCGGTCGGCTCCCGACTCGGCTCCCCAGATCTCGCCGGTGCGGCCCAGCAGTTGCCGTACCTCCGCGCCCGGGGTGGGGAACCGGAAGACCCGAAAGCGTTCCGCGTTCGGATCGAACCGAACCAACGCGTTTGCGCCGAAGTCGGTGACCCAGACGACGTCCTCGTCGTCGACGAACACCGCGTACGGCTGGGGGTCGCTCCCCGGCAGCCGCCACTCGCGCCACGTTCGACGTGCGGGATCGTAGCGCGCCAGCTTCCCAGCGAACCACTCGGTGATCCACAGCCGGCCGAGGGCATCGCTCCAGATGCGCCGGGCGCCGCCGCCCGGCGTCGGCACGTCCACCAACGCGAGGCGGCCATCGGAGGAGCGGATCCGGCCGATGTAGCTCCCCGCCAGGGAGGCCAGCCACACCGTGCCGTCGGGGGTGACCGTGATCCCGTAGGGGCCCTCGCCCCGCGGCGCGCCAAAGACCTCGACCCTCCTCGTCTCCGGATCGACCCGTCCGTAGACACCGCTCTGGCCGGTGAACCAGAGGATCCCGCCACCGTCGACGGCCGCCGTGTTCAGGTTGGCGTACCCGGGCTCCGGCAGCGGGAACCGTGCCACCTCGAGACTCTGCCGGTCGACCCGCACGATCGCGTTGAGCCCGCCATCGGTGATCCAGGGGTCCCCGTCGGGGCCGACGATGACGCCGTGCGGAGTCGATCCGGGGCCGAGCGCGACGTGACGGGTCCTCCGGGTGGCCGGGTCGAGCACGCCGAGCTCGCCCGATCCCTGCGCCGTGTACCAGACACGGCCGTCGGGAGCCGGAGCGACGTCATGAGGGTGGGAACCGACGGGGACGGGATACTCCCGGAACGAGGGCCCGATCCTCGGCGTCGTGGTGTCGGTCGGCGAGGTCGTCGCTTCCGGCGTCACCACCGTGGGGGCGTCTCGGGACCGCGGGGGAGGGGGCGAGGAGTTGCAGGCGACGGTGGCCAGCAGGATGCAGGCGGCCATCACTCGCCTTGGGCCGCGGACGGGCATGGTCTCGTCAGTGTGCCATCCCGTGCACACGAGGGGGCGATCCGCGCAGGCACCGCGGTCCCCGGCCGGCCGGTGCGGTTCACCCGGGGGGCCTCGTCGTAGAATCCGCGCGACCGTGAGCTCCGACGCCGCGCCCGTCCTCGTGCTGTGGGGCGACAGCTCCTTCCTCCTCCGGCGCGCCGCGATGGAGGCTTTCGGCGAGGTCCACCCCGTCGAGCTGGACGGGTCCGACTGGAGCCCCGGCTCCACGGCCGACCTGGCCACGCCGTCACTGTTCGGCGAGCAGCGGGGGCTGATGATCACCGCGGCCCAGGCGCTGCCTCGGGACGGCCTGGCCGAGATGGCCCGCTACGCCTCCGCGCCCGCCCCCGGCGCGAGGCTCGTGTTGGCCTTCGAGGTCGGAGCCCGGGCCAAGGGACCGCCCCGGGCCGCCCTGAAGGCCCTGGGCGACGCCGTGGAGGTTCGCCGGGTGGCCCTGGAGCGCCGGGACCTCCCCGAGTGGGTGCGCGGCCGGGCGGAGGCCCGGGGGATCCCCGCCACCCCGCAGGGCATCCAGACGCTGATCCAGACCCTCGGCGAGGATCCCGGCGTCCTCGATCAGGCCGTGGAGCAGCTGGCGGGCTCCCACCCCGGAGACGGCGTGATCCCCCAGACGGTGACGGCCCAGTTCCGGGGCCTGGGAGACCGCCGGATCTGGGAGCTGTGCGACGCGGCGTTCGGGGGCGACGTCCCCACGGCCATGCGGGCCCTGGTGGGGATGCTCGATGCGGGGGAGGAGCCGCTGGTGCTCCTCGGCGGGATCGCCTCACGGCTGCGCGATCTGATCCGGGTCCGATCGCTCCCCCCGAGGACCCCCCTGGCCCAGGTGGCCCGGCAGGCCGGGTTGCGGTTCGACTGGCAGGCCAGACGCTATCGGGACCAGGCCCGGCGGTTCACCCCGGACGGGCTGGCCCGGCTCCATGCCGAGCTCGTCGGGGCCGACCAGGCCCTGAAGCAGGGGGGCAGCGGCGAGACGGTGCTGACGACGGTGGTCAGCAGGATCGCCGTGCAGGAGGAGCGGCGGCCGGCACCGGCGGGTCGCCGCTGAACGGGCTGGAGCCGGCTAGGAGGAGGAACGGGCCGCCTGGCGGGCCAGCCTGGACTTGCGGCGCGCGGCCGTGCGCCTGTGGATCACGCCCTTGGACGCGGCCCGGTCGAGGAGCCGGGCGGTGCTCCGGAGCTGCGACGAGGCGGCCTCGGCGTCCCCGCTCTCGGCCGTCGTCCGGACCTTCTTGGCCTCGGTCTTGAGCCGGGACCGGACGGCCTTGTTCCGCTCCTCGTGCCGCTGGTTCTGGCGGTTCCGCTTGATCTGCGACTTGATGTTGGCCACGGCGGGCCAGTCTAGCACCGGCCCCGATACGATGACCGCGTGACCGACCCTTCGCGGATCCGCAACTTCGCCATCATCAGCCACATCGACCACGGCAAGTCGACGCTGGCCGACCGGTTCCTGGATCTCACCCACGCCGTCCCCGAGCGGCTGATGCGGGAGCAGTACCTGGACCGGATGGACCTGGAGCGGGAGCGGGGGATCACCATCAAGGCCCAGGCGGTCCGGCTCCTCCACGAGCACGGCGGGTCCGAGTTCGAGCTGAACCTGATCGACACGCCCGGCCACGTGGACTTCACCTACGAGGTCTCCCGGGCCCTGGCCGCGTGCGAGGGGGCCATCCTGCTGGTCGACGCGTCCCAGGGGATCGAGGCCCAGACCCTGGCCAACCATCACCTGGCCGAGGAGGCCGGGCTGACCGTCATCCCGGCCGTCAACAAGATCGACCTCCCGGCGGCGGACGTGCCCGAGGCCGTCCGGGAGATCGCCGAGCTGTCCGGGGTGGAGGAGGACCTGGTCCTGCGGATCTCGGCCAAGACGGGCCAGGGGGTTCCCCAGCTGCTGGCGGCGGTGATCGACCGGGTCCCGACGCCCCGGGGGGATCCCGACGGTCCAGCCCGGGCCCTGATCTTCGACTCCGCCTTCGACGCCTACCGCGGCGTGGTGGCCTACGTCCGGGTGGTCGACGGCGAGCTCCGGGGCCGGGCCCGGATCCGGATGATGGCCACCGGCCTGGAGTCCGAGGCCGAGGAGGTCGGGGCGTTCGCCCCCGAGGCGGTTCCGGTCGAGCGGCTCGGCGTCGGCGAGGTGGGCTACCTCGTGGTGGGGGAGAAGGACGTGCGCCGGGCCAAGGTCGGCGACACCGTCACCTCGGTCGAGCGCGGGGCCACGGAGGCCCTCCCCGGCTACCGCGAGCCGAAGCCGATGGTATGGAGCGGGCTGTACCCGCTGGAGGGCGGGGACTACCCGGCGCTGCGGGCGGCGCTGGACAAGCTCCGCCTCTCCGACGCGGCCCTGGTCTACGAGCCCGAGTCGTCGAGGGCGCTCGGGTTCGGGTTCCGCTGCGGCTTCCTGGGGCTCCTGCACATGGACATCGTCAGGGAGCGCCTGGAGCGGGAGTTCGACCTCTCGCTCCTGTCGACGGCCCCCAACGTCGAGTTCCGGGTCCACCGGGGCGCCGAGGTCGCCGAGGTCCACAACCCGTCGGAGATGCCGCCGGCCGGCACGTACGACCGCGTCGAGGAACCGGTGGTCATGGCCACCGTGATCACCCCGGCTGCGCATCTCGGCCCGGTGATGGAGCTGTGCCAGGCGCGGCGCGGCTCGCTCGAGGAGATGAGGTACCTATCGCCCGAGCGGGTCGAGCTCCGCTACCGGCTGCCGCTGGCCGAGATCATCTTCGACTTCTTCGACCAGCTGAAGTCGCGGACACGCGGCTACGCGTCGCTCGACTACGAGCACTGGGGCTATCAGGAGGCCGACCTGGTCCGCGTGGACGTCCTCCTCCACGCCGAGCCGGTGGACGCGTTCAGCGCGGTGGTCCACCGGGACAAGGCTCAGCAGTACGGCCGGCAGCTGGTGGAGCGGTTGCGCCAGCTGATCCCCCGCCAGCTGTTCGACGTGGCCATCCAGGCGGCCATCGGCTCCCGCATCGTGGCCCGGGAGACCGTGAAGGCCAGGCGGAAGGACGTCCTGGCCAAATGCTACGGGGGCGACGTGACCAGGAAGCGGAAGCTCCTGGAGAAGCAGAAGGCCGGCAAGCAGCGGATGCGCCGGGTGGGGAAGGTCGACGTCCCCCACGAGGCCTTCATCGCCGCGCTCCGGGCCGAACAGGAGAGGGGACGATGACGCCGGCCCGGCACGAGGTGCTAGCACTCTCGCCCTGAGAGTGCTAAAAGAGAGAGGGATGAACGCGACGGGAACGCTCGGAGACCGCCAGTCGGCAGTCCTGCGGGCCGTGGTCAGCGACTACATCCGGACCGGGGAGCCGGTCGGCAGCGCCACCGTGGCCGGCCGGTACCGGCTGGGGGTGAGCTCGGCCACCATCAGGAACGACATGGCCTCCCTGGAGGACATGGGCTACCTCCAGCAGCCCCATACCTCGTCGGGCCGGATCCCCACGGATCCGGGCTATCGCTTCTACGTGGACGCCCTCCCGAGGTGGCCCTCGCTCCCGCGGCGCGAGCGGCGGACCATCGACCGCTTCTTCGGCGAGGCGCCGGGGGACCCGGACGAGGTGGTGCGGGGAACGGCCCTGCTCCTGTCCAGGATCACCCGGTACGGGGCCGTGGCCCAGCCGCCGCGGTCGACCCACGTGGTCGTGGGCGGGGCGGCCAACATCGCCAGCGAGGAGATCTTCGAGCGCCGGGAGACCGTCCGCCGGCTGCTCGAGGCCCTGGAGGACGAGCAGGAGGTGCTCGATCTCCTGCAAGGCCTGGTCGACGAATCGGAGGTGACCGTGCGCATCGGCACGGAGAACCCGCTCTCGGCGATGCAGGAGGCCAGCATCGTGGTGGCTCGGTACGGGAGTCGCGGCCGGATCCTCGGGGTCATCGCCGTCCTGGGGCCCACCCGGATGCACTACCGGGAGTCGATCTCCACCGTGCGCTCGGTGGCCCGGCATCTGAGCCGGGCCATCGAGGCGCTGGCCGGGTAGGGCCACTCGCCGGGCGATGGCGGAGCGAGACCTCTACGACGTCCTCGGGGTGTCGCGGGACGCCACCCAGGACGACATCCGGAAGGCGTACCGACGGCTGGCCCGGGAGCACCACCCGGACGTCAACAGCGAGCCCGAGGCCGAGCGCCGGTTCAAGGAGATCAACCTGGCCTACCAGACCCTGTCCGACCCGGCCAAGCGCCGGCAGTACGACCTCTTCGGCGGGGAGGGGCTCACCCCCGACATGTTCGGGTTCGGGGACCTGTCCGACATCTTCGAGGCGTTCTTCGGCCCGTCACCGTTCGGTCGGACCCGGTCCCGGCAGCGGACCCGGATGGTCCGGGGCCACGACCTCCGGGTGATCCTCCCGCTCACGTTCGAGGAGGCGGTGTTCGGGACATCGAAGGAGATCCGGGTCGACGGGCTGAAGGTCTGCGAGCGCTGCGGCGGCACCGGCTGCGAGCCGGGGACCCACCCCTCCCGCTGCACCACGTGCCGCGGGTCCGGGGAGGTCTCCGATCTCCGCCGGAGCGTGTTCGGCACGGTGATGACCTCGAGGACCTGCGCCACGTGCGAGGGAACCGGCGAGGAGATCGCTTCGCCGTGCCGGTCCTGCCGGGGGGAGGGTCGGGTGCCGGCCGGTCAGACGGTCACCGTGGAGGTCCCCGCCGGGGTGGCGGACCGGATGGAGATGCGCATGGAGGGCGGCGGGGAGGACGGCCGCGCCGGCGGCACCCCAGGTGATCTGTACCTCACGCTGTCGGTCGACCCCCATCCGGTCTTCGAACGGCGGGGTCAGGACGTCGTGGGGGTGCTCGAGGTCCCGGTGACGTCGGCCATGGTCGGCGTGGAGGTCGAGGTGGACACGCTGGACGGCCCGGCCACGGTCAAGGTCCCCGCCGGGACCAGGGCCGGATCGGTCCTCAGGGTCAAGGGCAAGGGGGTTCCCCACCTCGGCCGGCGGGGACGGGGCGACCTCGTGCTCCAGGTGGACCTGGAGGTCCCGCACAAGCTCGGGCGCGAGGAGCGCCGGCTCGTCGAGGAGCTCGCGGAGCGCCGGGGCGAGGGCGGCCCGCTCCGAGGCCGGCTCCGTCCTCGAGCCTGAGCCGGTGAGCCTTCCCCATTTCTTCGCCGGGGCCCCGGACGCCGGCGACTCGGTGGTGCTGGCGCCCGAGGACGCCCGGCACGCCGTTCGGTCGCTCCGGCTGCGGGAGGGGGACGAGTTCACCTCCTCCGACGGGCACGGGGGGCTGGTCCGGTGCCGGGTGGTCCGGGCGGCCCACCTCCTGGTGGAGGGGGAGGTGGTCGAGCGGACCGTGGAGGAGCGGCCCCGCCCGACGCTCTCCGTGCTGTTGGCCTCTCCGAAGGGCGAGCGGCTGACCTGGGCGGTGCAGAAGCTGGCCGAGTTGGGGGCCGACGAGATCGTCCTGGTGGAGGCCAGTCGGAGCGTCCGGAGGTGGCAGGGGGAGCGGGCGGCCAGGGTCGGCCCGCGCCTGGAGGGGGTGGCCCGGGAGGCCGCCAAGCAATCCCGCCGCCGGTTCCTCCCGTCGGCGTCCGGCCCGGTGCCCTGGGCCGAGGCCGTCGTCCCGGAGGAGGTCCCGACGATCGTGCTGTGGGAGCGGGCCACGGCGGGGTTCCTCGAGTCGCTGCCGGCGGAGCGCCCCGACGCGCTGGCCCTGGTCGTCGGGCCCGAGGGCGGGATCCCCGAGGACGAGGCCCGGGCCGCGGAGAAGGCCGGCGCCCGCCTGGCCGGGCTGGGACCGGCCGTGCTCCGGACCGAGACCGCCGCAGTGGCCGCGGCCGCCGTGGCCCTGGCCAGGTACGGCCGGCTGGGATGAGCCTCGACCGGGGTGGCGGCCGCGCGCTAGCATCCGGACAGGCGAGGGAAGGAGCCGAGCGTGCAAGACTGCCTGTTCTGCGGGATCGTGTCGGGCGACACCGAGGCCGACGTCGTGCACGAATCCGACAACGTGGTGGCCTTCCGGGACGTCAACCCGCAGGCCCCCGTCCACGTGCTGATCATCCCCAAGGACCACATCGAGTCGGCCCGGGCCGTGAAGGACCGGCACGGCGACCTCCTGGCGGAGATGGTCATGGCCGCGGCCCACCTGGCCAAGGCGAACGAGGTCGACCGGTCCGGCTGGCGGCTGGTCACGAACGTGGGCCCCGATGCGGGGCAGAGCGTCCACCACCTTCACTTCCACCTGCTGGGAGGCCGCCAGATGAAGTGGCCCCCCGGGTAGGCGGTGTAGAATGATCGGGCGGGGTCGCGATGCGACCCCGTTTCTACCAGGGGGGAACCCCGAGGAGCAGTTGGCAGGAACCAGCACCCAGGTCAAGATCCTCGTACCGGGCAGCCACTCGATGGTCGCCCTCCTCGGAGAGCGCGACGAGCTCCTCAAGATCGTGGAGGCCGCGTTCGACTCGCACATCCTCGTCCGGGGGAACGAGATCACCATCACCGGCGAGGAGGCCGAGACGGAGCGGGTCGCGCACCTCTTCGAGGAGATGATCGAGCTGCTGGAGCGCGGGCAGCAGCTCACGCCGTCCTCGATCGGAAAGACCATCGACATGATCAAGCAGGACGGCGTTCGCCCGTCGGAGGTATTGACCGACGTGCTGCTCACGTCGCGGGGCAGGTCGATCGCGCCGCAGACCGTCGGCCAGAAGGAATACGTCGACGCGCTCCGGCGGTCGACGCTCGTGTTCGCCATCGGGCCGGCGGGGACGGGGAAGACCTACCTGGCGGTGGCCACGGCCGTCCGGGCGCTCCAGGCACGCGAGGTGTCCCGGATCATCCTGACCCGGCCGGCGGTGGAGGCCGGCGAGAAGCTCGGCTTCCTGCCCGGCACGCTGTACGAGAAGATCGATCCGTACCTGCGACCGTTGTACGACGCACTGTACGAGATGATGGACCCGGAGGCGTCCGGCCGGCTGATGGACCGGGGCACGATCGAGGTGGCCCCGCTGGCGTACATGCGCGGCCGGACGCTCAACGATTCGTTCATCATCCTCGACGAGGCGCAGAACACCTCGCCCGAGCAGATGAAGATGTTCCTGACCAGGCTGGGGTTCGGCTCGCGGGCGGTGGTCAACGGCGACATCACTCAGGTCGATCTCCCGCCCGGCCAGCGCTCCGGCCTCATCGTGGTCGAGGAGATCCTCCAGGAGATCGAGGGCCTGGAGTTTATCCACCTGGGAGCCCGCGACGTGGTGCGGCACAAGATCGTCCAGGACATCGTGGAGGCCTATCGGCGGTACGGCGAGCAGCGGCAGCTCGGCGAGCCGCAGGTGGGCGCATCCGATCGTGAGCGACGAGGCTGAGGATCCCAGCCCTTCGGTGGTCCTCTCGGACCGCCAGGACCTCCCGGCCGACGGCCCGGGCCTGATCGACCTGGCCCGCCGGACGCTTCGAGCAGAACGAGCCGGAGCCGTGGAGCTGTCGGTCTCGCTGGTGACGCCCGAGGAGATGGGCGACCTCCACGCGCGCTACCTGGAGGATCCGGAGCCCACCGACGTGCTGTCCTTCACCATGGACGAGGAAGGGCTGCTCGGGGACGTGGTGATCTGTCCGGCCGTGGCCGCGAGGGGGAACCCCGATCTGGGGGCCGAGCTCCGGCTGCTGCTGGTCCACGGCATCCTCCACCTCCTCGGCTACGACCACGACCAGGACGAGGAGCGGCGGGCCATGTGGGCCCGGCAGGAGCGGTACTCGGGGGTGGCCCTGTGATCTGGCTGCTCGCCCTGGTCGTGTTCCTGGTGCTGTTCGGCTCCCTCCTGGCCATGGCCGAGGCCTCCCTCACCAGGATGAACAGGGTGCGGGCCCTGGCCCTCGAGGACGAGGGCCGGAGGAACGCCGCCCGGCTGGTGCAGATCGAGACGGACCCGCCCCGGTACCTCAACGCGATCTACCTGTGGGTGATGTTCGCCCAGAACGGCTCGGCCATCCTGGTGGCGATCCTCGCCGAGCACTACCTCGGCAACATCTGGATCACGATCGTGTCGATCCTGTTCACCCTGGCCTACTTCGTGTTCGTGGAGGCCATGTCGAAGACGTTCGCCATCCTCCACTCGGACCACGTGGCGCTGGGCCTGGCGCCGCCGGTGTTCTGGCTCGCTCGGATCCTTCGAGGCCCCACCAGGGTGCTGATCGGCGTGGCCAACCTCCTCCTGCCGGGGAAGGGGATCCGGGAAGGACCGTTCGTGTCGGAGGAGGAGATCCGCTCGATGGCCGAGGTGGGCAGCCAGGAAGGCGCCATCGAGGAAGACGAGAAGGAGATGATCCACTCGATCTTCGAGTTCGGCGACACGGTGGTCCGCGAGGTGATGACCCCCCAGCCGGACATCGTGTCGGTCGCCGAGTCGAGCTCGCTCGACCACGTGCTCGACCTGGTGATCCGCCACGGCTACTCCCGCATCCCGGTCTACCGGGAGAACCGCGACGAGATCGTGGGCATCGTGTACGCCAAGGACGTCCTGCGGGAGCTGCACTCGGGCGCCGACGGCAGGTCGATCCGTGAGCTGGCCCGCCGGGCGTACTTCGTCCCGGAGTCCAAGCGGGTGGCCGACTTGCTCCGGGAGATGCAGCAGGAGAAGGTCCACGTGGCCATCGTGGTGGACGAGTACGGCTCGGTGGCGGGCCTGGTCACGCTGGAGGACCTCCTGGAGGAGATCGTGGGGGAGATCGCCGACGAGTACGACCGTGAGGAGCCACAGGTCGAGCCGGCCGGCGACGGCCGCTTCCGGGTCAACGCCCGCCTCCCGGTCGACGAGCTCAACGAGCTCCTCGAGTCCGAGCTGCCGAACGAGGAGTGGGACACCGTTGGCGGGCTGATGATGGGGATCCTGGGCCGGCTGCCGGCGCAGGGCGAGCAGGTCGAGTTCGAGGGCCTCCGGTTCACGGCCGAGCGGGTCCAGGGACGGCGGATCTCCAAGGTCCTGATCGAGCGCCTCCCCAAAGAACCCGTGCCGGCCGAGGAGGAGCGCCCCTGAGCGACCTCTCGCCGGAGACGAAGGACGAGCTTCTGGCCGAGGCCCGGGCGGCCCGGGAGCGGGCCTACGCTCCCTACAGCGGGTTCCGGGTGGGAGCGGCGCTCCTGACGGACGAAGGCAGACTCGTCGCCGGGGCCAACGTGGAGAACGCCTCGTACGGCCTGTCGATGTGCGCCGAGCGGACCGCGGCGTTCCGCGCGGCGTCCGAGGGCGCTCGCCGGCTCCAGGCGGTGGCCGTGGTGGCCTCGAACGACGAGCCGACCTGGCCGTGTGGGGCCTGCCGGCAGGTCCTGTGCGAGTTCGGGCCCGACCTGACGGTCATCACGGAGGGCACGGGCGGCCGCCGCGAGGAGCGGAGGCTCACCGAGCTCCTGCCCGACGCGTTCGGACCCGCCGACCTCGAGTGAGCACCTTCCGGTCCGGGTTCGTGCCCGTGGTGGGCCGCCCCAACGTCGGAAAGTCGACGCTGGTGAACGCGCTGGTCGGCCAGAAGGTCTCCATCGTCACCGACAAGCCCCAGACAACGCGAGGCCGGATCCGGGGGGTGCTCACCACCGACGAGTTCCAGATCGTGTTCACGGACACGCCCGGCTTCCACAAGCCCCGGACGGCGCTCGGCGAACGGCTGAACCGGATGGTCGTCGACAGCACGGATGACGCGGATGCCGTGGTCCTGGTCGTCGACGCGGGTGCCGGCGTGGGCCGGGGGGACGCGTACGTGGATGTCAGCCGGCTGGCCCCGCTGCGGTGCCCCAGGGTGTGCGCGGTGAACAAGGTGGACCTGGTGAAGGGCGACGCCGTGCTGCCCCAGCTCGATGCGGCCTCGAAGCTGGCGGCGTTCGACCACGTGATCCCGGTCTCCGCCCGGACCGGCCGGGGACGGGACAACCTGGTCCGGGTCCTGGTCGAGGCCCTCCCGGAGGGCCCGGCCCTGTTCCCACCCGGCCAGGCCACCGACCAGCCGGTCGAGCTCCGGATCGCCGAGATCGTCCGGGAGAAGGCCCTGGCCCTGACCCGCGAGGAGGTCCCGCACTCGATCGCCGTCCAGGTCGACGAGCTGAGCGAGGAGGACGGCCTCACCAGGATCGGGTGCCTGCTCCTCGTCGAGCGCGAGTCCCAGAAGGGGATCGTCATCGGGCGGGGCGGATCGATGCTCAAGCGGATCGGCACCCTGGCCCGGGAGGAGCTCGAGGCCCTCCTCGGCTCGAAGGTCTTCCTGGAGCTCCGGGTCAAGGTCCAGCGGGAGTGGCAGCGCGACCCCGCCGCCCTCAGCCGCCTGGGCTACTGACCGGTCGGGCGGACTACTCGACGACGATGGTGCCGACCATGCCCTCGTCCTCGTGGAACCGGCAGAAGAACCGGTGGGTGCCGGCCTGGACGAACTCGCCGACCTCGTCGGTCTCCTCCTCCTCGCCGGGCCCGAGGTCCAGCGAGAGATCGGAGCCCTGGACGGTGAGGTTGTGGTCGAGGTTGCCGGCGTTGGTTACCGACAGGACCTGCGTGGAGGACATCGCCAGGCACAGCGGGTCGAAGAAGGTGTCCATCATCGTCACCGGGGCCGGGGCGCCCTCGGAAGCCGAGACCTCGGCGCACTCGGTCGGCGTCTCCCTCGGCGCAGCCTCTGGCTCCTCGTCATCGTTGGGAAGGTCGCACGCGACGAGGAGCGCGGGCAGCACGAACATGGTGAGCACCGCTCGCTTCATGATGCTCGGCTGCGTACCCGGTTCGCCCGGCCGTCAAACCATGCGGGCTCAGCCGGCCTCGGTGATGGTGATCTCGCCCTCCATCCCTCGAGAGCGGTGGTACTCGCAGTAGAAGGTATGTGTCCCCGGCTCCACCACCCCGCCGATCGCCCTGGTCCTGACCGTCTCGCCGGGAGGCGTGTCGATGTCCACGTCAGAGCCCTCGATGCTGAAGTTGTGCACGCTCGCGCCTCGATTGGCCAGCTTGATGCCCTGTCCGCCGAGCACCGTCAGGCACGCGGGGGAGAAGGAGTCGTCGACCTGGCGGATCGTGACCTCGGGCCTGCCGGTGACCGTGGCGTCGACGCATTCCTCCTCGCCGGGCGGGGTCAGCTCGACGAACGGCGAGTCGGTCGGGGAAGCCGTAGGCGTGGGGGACTCCGAGGGTGGGGGAGCCACGGCCTCCTCTGCGCACGCTCCCAGGAGGAGTGTCACCGCGAGCAGCGGACGAAGCATCGAGACGAGCATACGCGCTTCGGCCGGCACGTCGATCGCGGGGTGATCCGACCTCCGGGAGGTATCATTGAAGGCCCCCCGGGAAGGACGTGATGGCCAGGGTCCCCGCCGAAGCCCGAACGCAGGTCCCCGAGTCGCCGTGGAGCCCGCAGGCGGCCGAGGCGGCCATGGTCCGCGTGACCCCGGTGGACGCGGTGGGCCTGGAGGAACGGGCCGCCTCGCTGGGCACCCGGTCGATCAAGCGTGAGTCCAAGCTGTACGCGCTCGACCTGGCGGTCCGGTGCGCCGACCTGACGACGCTGGAGGGGGCCGACACCCCGGGCAAGATCACGGCCGTCTGTTCCAAGGCGGTTCGACCGGACCCCACCGACCCCACCATCCCGTCCGTGGCCGCCGTTTGCGTGTACCCCACGCTGGTCCCGGTGGCTGCGGAGCGGCTCAAGGGCACCGGGGTGAAGATCGCCAGCGTCGCCGGTGGCTTCCCGTCGGGCCTGGCGCCGCTGGACGAGCGGCTCGACGAGATCCGCCAGGCCGTGCGGTGGGGGGCCGACGAGATCGACATCGTCCTCAACCGCTCGGCGTTCCTGGCCGGCCGGTACCACCAGGCCTACGAGGAGGTGGCCCTGTCGAAGGAGGCCTGCGGCGCCGCGCACCTCAAGGTGATCCTGGAGATAGGCGAGCTCGGCTCGTACGACCAGGTCCGGAAGGCCTCGATGCTGGCCATGGCCGCCGGCGCGGACTTCATCAAGACCTCCACCGGGAAGATCGCCGCCAGCGCCACCCATCCCGGCGCGCTGTGCATGATGGAGGCCGCCCGCGACTTCCACCGCCAGACCGGCCGGGCCGTGGGGATCAAGGTCGCCGGGGGCATCCGCAAGGCCAAGGAGGCCTGGATCTACCTGGTGATCCTCCACGAGACCCTCGGTCCCGACTGGCTCACGCCGGATCTGTTCCGCTTGGGCGCCTCGACCCTCCTCAACGACCTCCTGATGCAGATCCGCAAGGAGCGCGACGGCCGGTACCAGGGCCCCGACTACTTCACGATCGACTGATGCCGAAGAAGAGACGCGACGAGCTGGAGCGAGCCGACAGCCCCGCCTCCAGCGCCCTGGCCGAGCGGACGCCGTTCGTGTACGCGACGGCCCCCGAGTCCACCGAGATCGTCCGCATCGAGGACCGGTACGGCCTGTTCATCGGGGGCGAGTTCGTCGAGCCGAAGAGCGGGACGTGGTTCGACACGATCAACCCGGCCACCGAGGAGAAGCTCGCCGAGGTCGCCGAGGCCGGCCCGGAGGACGTCGACGTGGCCGTGACCACGGCCCGGGGATCCTGGGAGCGGTACTGGCGAGACCTCCCGGGCCGGGAGCGGGCCAAGTACCTGTACCGCATCGCCCGACAGATCCAGGAGCGGAGCCGGGAGTTCGCGGTGCTGGAGACGATGGACGGCGGGAAGCCGATCAAGGAGTCCCGCGATGTCGACGTGCCGCTGGCGGCAGCGCACTTCTTCTACTACGCGGGATGGGCCGACAAGCTCGAGTTCGCCTTCCCCGGCCGCCTCCCCAGGCCGCTGGGCGTGGCCGGACAGGTGATCCCGTGGAACTTCCCGCTCCTCATGGCGGCGTGGAAGCTCGCCCCGGCCCTGGCCACCGGGAACGCGGTGGTGCTGAAGCCGGCCGAGACCACGCCGCTCACCTCGCTGCTGCTGGCCGAGGTGATCCGGGAGGCGGACCTGCCGCCCGGCGTGGTGAACGTGGTAACCGGGGCGGGGGAGACCGGGTCGAACGTGGTCACGCACGAGGACGTCGACAAGGTCGCCTTCACCGGGTCCACCGAGGTGGGCAAGGTCATCCAGCGGGCCATCGCCGGCACCAGGAAGCACCTCACGCTCGAGCTGGGCGGGAAGGCCGCCAACATCGTGTTCGAGGACGCCGCCCTGGACCAGGCCGTCGAGGGCATCGTCAACGGGATCTACTTCAACCAGGGCCACGTGTGCTGCGCCGGCTCCCGGCTGTTCGTCCAGGAGTCGGTGTTCGAGCCCCTGCTGGAGCGTCTCAAGGACCGGCTGGCCACCCTCCGGGTGGGCGATCCGCTGGACAAGAACACCGACATCGGGGCCATCAACTCGAAGCAGCAGCTCCGCAAGATCGAGGAGCTGGTCGAGTCCGGCGTCGAGGAGGGAGCGGAGATCTACCAGCCGGCCTGCGACCTCCCCGCCCGCGGCTACTGGTTCCGGCCCACGCTGTTCACCGGCGTCGCCCAGTCCCACCGCATCGCCCGGGAGGAGATCTTCGGGCCGGTGTTGTCCGTGCTCACGTTCCGAACGCCCGAGGAGGCCCTGGAGAAGGCCAACAACACGCCGTACGGGTTGTCCGCTGGGGTGTGGACGGAGAAGGGCTCCCGGATCCTGTGGATGACCTCCCGGCTCAGGGCCGGCGTGATCTGGGCGAACACGTTCAACCGGTTCGATCCCTCCAGCCCCTTCGGCGGCTACAAGGAGTCGGGGTTCGGGCGCGAGGGCGGGCTGCACGGGCTGGAGCCGTATCTCGAGTTCGAGGGGAACGGCCATGCCGGCTGAGCGCGAACGCCTCTCGGTCCGGAAGACCTACAAGCTGTACGTCGGCGGCGACTTCCCCCGGTCGGAGTCCGGACGGTCCTATCCGGTGTCGGATCGGAACGGGGAGGTGGTGGCCCGGGCCGCCCGGGCCACCCGGAAGGATCTCCGGGAGGCGGTCCGGGCCGCCCGCGGGGCCTTCCCCGGCTGGTCCGGGGCCACCCCCTACAACCGGGGCCAGGTCCTGTACCGGGTGGCCGAGCTGATGGAGGGCCGGCGCGACCAGTTCGTCGAGGAGATCGCCCGGGCCGGCGCCACGGATCCTGAGGCCGGGGTGGACGCCTCCATCGACCGATGGGTGTGGTACGCGGGCTGGGCGGACAAGATTCACCACGTCCTCGGGTCCGTGAACCCCGTGGCCGCGCCGTACTTCAACTTCACCATCCCCGAGCCGACCGGCGTGGTCGGGATCGTGGCCCCGCCGGACGCGCCCCTCCTCGGACTGGTGTCGCGCTTGGCCCCGGCCGTGATCTCGGGGAACTGCACGGTGGTGCTGGCCAGCGAGCCGTCGCCGCTCCCGGCCATCACGCTGTCCGAGGTGCTGGCCACGTCCGACGTCCCCGGAGGGGTCATCAACATCCTCACCGGGTACACCGCCGAGCTCGTGCCGTGGCTGGCCGGGCACATGGACGTCAACGCCATCGACATCACGGGCATCCCGGAGGAGCAGCGGGCCGAGGTGGAGCGGCTCGGCGCGGAGAACGTGAAGCGGGTCATCCGGGCGGAGGGTCCGGAAGCCGAGTGGCTCGACGACGCCGCCCAGAGCCCGTACGCGGTCACGGCGTTCATGGAGATGAAGACCGTCTGGCACCCCATGGGCGCGTGAGCGACGAGACCAAGCGACTCCATCCCCTCTCCCAGATCGCCCGGTTCATCGGGCGGAGCGGCAAGCGCATCGCGGTCACCGTCCTCGGGTTCGCCCTGCTCATCGCGGGCCTGGTGATGATGGTTACGCCGGGGCCCGGCGTCCTGGTCATCGTGACCGGGCTGGCCATCCTGGCCACCGAGTGGGCCTGGGCCGAACGGGCCCTGGACCGGGCCAAGGCCGGGGGGAAGGTGGTCCTGGACCAGGCCACGGCCTCGCCTCTCCGTATCGCGCTCTCGGTGGTGGTCACGCTCGGCGGCATCGCCGCGGTCCTGGTCTACTTCCTCGTCATCCGGTAGCGGGCATCCGGGCCGCGTCCGGTTGGTACCATTCCGGCGATGCCGCTGTACAAGGAGCAGGGGATCGTCCTGGGCTCGATCAAGCTCGCGGAGGCCGACAAGATCGTCACGATCCTCACCCAGGGCGAGGGGAAGGTCCGGGCCGTGGCCAAGGGCATCCGCCGCACCACCTCTCGGTTCGGGGCCCGGCTGGAGCCATTCACCCACGTCAGCCTGATGCTGTACCGGGGACGGAACCTCGACACCGTGACCCAGGCCGACATCCTGTCGCCCTTCCGGGCCGTGCGGGAGGACTTCGCCCTGTTCTCCGCCGGCGAGACCATGCTCGAGGCCGCCGACAAGGTGGCCGAGGAGCACGAGCGCAACCTCCGGCTGTTCCTGCTCCTGCTCCAGGGCCTCCGGGCCCTGGAGACCGGGCCGGCCGACCCGGCCGCGGTGGCCGAGGCGTACCTCCTGCGGCTCCTGGGCCTCTCGGGGTTCGGGCCGGCCCTGGCGGCGTGCGCCGTGTGCGGTTCCACCGACGTCCGCCGCTTCTCGGCCTCCCAGGGCGGAGCCGTCTGCCAGGACTGCCAGGATCGCGAGGCCCGCCGGGTGAACCCCGCGGCCCTCCGGTGGCTGGCCGGGCTGGAGGCCGGCGACCTCGAGGCGGCCGGGCAGGCGCCGGTGGCGCCGGAGGTCCGGGCCGAGGCCAGGGCGATGCTGTACGGCTTCAGCGAGTACCACCTGGACCGCCGTCTCCGGAGCCTCCCGCTGCTGGCCCGCACCCGCCCCACGCCGGCACCGGCCCCATGAGCTACCTCCAGGACCTCGACCCGAGCCGGATCCCCACCCACGTGGCCATCGTCATGGACGGCAACGGGCGGTGGGCCGCCCAGCGTGACCTGCCCCGGACCAGGGGCCACGAGGCCGGGGAGCGGGCGCTGTACGACGTCGTGGAGGGTGCTCTCGAGATCGGCCTGCCGTACCTGACCGTGTACGCGTTCTCCACTGAGAACTGGGACCGGCCCGCATCGGAGGTTCGCTTCCTGATGAACTTCAACCGGACCCTGATCCGGGCCCGCCGGGACGAGCTCCACGAGCGGGGAGTGCGGATCCGGTTCCTGGGCCGGCGCGACTGGCGGCTGCCCCGCTCCGTGCAGCGGGAAATGGAAGCGGCCGAGGACCTCACATCGAGGAACGCCACGATGCAGCTCGGCATCGCCCTGAACTACGGCGGCCGGGCGGAGATCGTCGACGCGGTCCGCTCGCTGTTGGAGGAACGCGGGGGAAAGCGGGGACGCGGCCAGCGGGTCACCGAGCGCAGCATCGCCCGGCGGCTGTACGTTCCCGACTTCCCCCAGCCCGACCTGCTCATCCGCACCAGCGGCGAGATGCGGACCTCGAACTTCCTCCTGTGGCAGGCGGCCTACTCGGAGCTGTGGTTCACGCCGGTGCTGTGGCCCGACTTCAGCAGGGAGCACCTGTTCGAGGCGATCCGCGACTACCAGAAGCGGGAGCGGCGGTTCGGCGGTGTGACCGAGTGACGCACTACTTCGCGTACGGATCGAACATGGACCCCCGGATCATGCACCGGGCCGTGCCCAAGGCCAGCGTGGTGGGGCCGGGGCGTCTGGACGGCTTCCGGCTCGAGTTCAACGTGTACTCGGACCGGTGGGAGGGCGGCGCGGCGAACCTCGAGCCCGACGAGGACGCCCACCTGTGGGGCGTGGTGTGGGAGATGGAGCCCGACGACCTCGGCAAGCTCGATACCTACATCGGGCACCCCACGTTCTACCGCCGCGAGGACGTCGCCGTGCAGGTCGGTCGGGACCCGCTCGAGTGCGTGACGTACCGGGTGGCCCATCAGCGCGGCTACGTGCGGCCCACGAACTCCTACCTGGCCCGGATCCGGGGGGCCATCCGGCTGCAGGGGCTGCCCCCGGAGGCCCTGGACATCGTGGAGGCGGCCGCCGAGCCGCCCAAGCCGCACATCTCAACGTGACGGGCCGGCCGAGGCTGTACGGGGAGCTGGCCTCGTGGTTCCATCTGCTCACGGCGCCCGAGGAGTACGCGGACGAGGCCGGGATCTACCGGGCGCTCCTCGGAGAGGCCTCCGACCGGCCCATCGAGACCCTGCTCGAGCTCGGCAGCGGGGGAGGGAACAACGCCTCCCACCTGAAGCGGCACTTCACCATGACCCTGACCGACCTGTCGCCGGACATGCTCGAGATCAGCCGCCGGATCAACCCCGCGTGCGAGCACGTCGAGGGCGACATGCGGACCCTCCGCCTCGGCCGGGAGTTCGACGCGGTGTTCGTCCACGACGCCATCGACTACATGACCACCGTCGAGGATCTGCGAGCCGCCATCGAGACGGCGTTCGCCCACCTTCGGCCCGGCGGGGTGGCGCTGTTCGTGCCCGACTACGTGAAGGAGCGGTTCGAGCCGCGGACCAGCCACGGCGGCAACGACGGCCCGGCCAGCGCGCTGCGCTACCTCGAGTGGGTGTGGGACCCGGACCCGACCGACGCCGCGTACCTGGTCGATTTCGCCGTCCTGCTCCGTGAGGCGGACGGCACGGTCAGGGTGGACCACGACCGGCACGAGTGCGGGGTGTTCCCCCGGGGCACGTGGCTGGGTCTCCTCGAGGATGCGGGCTTCACCGCCGAGAGCCGGGTCATCCACCACGTGTACGAGGAGGTGGCCTCCGAGGCGTTCCTGGCCGTGTCTATGCCGTCTCGGACCGATCCAGCTCGGGGAGGGTGACCGACGTGGGGCCGAGCGGCGCCGGGCGTCCGAAGAGGAATCCCTGGCCGTAGGCGGCCCCCACTCTCCTGAGCGACCCCACCTCCTCCCCGGTCTCGATGCGCTCGGCGACAACCAGCGCGCCCAGCTGCTCCGAGCAGGCCACCACCCCCCGCGACAGGGTGAGGCGGGGCCGGCTCAGCTCGGCACCCCGCCACAGCGAGTCGTCCAGCTTGACCATGTCGGGGGAGAGCGTCACGACGTGCCGGAGGGTGGCGAAGCCGGCCCCGACGTCGTCGATGGCCACCCGTCCCCCGCGGGCCCGGATCGCGGCCAGGGGCCGGGTCAACCGCTCGTAGTCCCGCACCTCCTCGTGCTCGGTCAGCTCGATGACAAGCCGTGTCCACGGTAGGGCGTCAATGAGCCCCGCGAACTCCTCCGACTGGAGCGCGTCCGGGGAGAGGTTCACGGACTGGAACAGTCCCGTGGGAAGCCTCCGGCCGGCATCGACGGCCTTGGTCAGGGCGGCCATCTCGAGGTCGACGCCGAGACCCGCCTCCCGGGCCTGGGCGAACCATCGGTCGGTGGGCTGATCGATCTCCTCGGGGAACCGCGCCAGGCTCTCCATCCCCACGACCCTGCCGGTCGAGAGCTCCACGATGGGCTGGAAGTGCACCGCCAGCCTGTCCTGCTCGATCACTCGCCGGATCGTCGCCTTCAGGCCGCGGGCCCGGCCGACGGCCTGGGGAGTCCCGAGCTCTGCCGTGCGGCGCAGGCCGAAGAGGACGGCGGCGAGCTCGCCGACGAACAGGAAGGAGAAGGCCCGGACGAGCCAGAGCTCGGTCGCCTGCGGGACCGCGGTGACGGTGTCGAAGGGGAGGAGCGGGCCGGCCAGCATCGTCGACGCCAACGCGGTCACGGCGGCGCCCGCCGGTCCGAACCTCGCGGCCGCGTACAGGATGGGGACGTAGAACCAGTGTCCGGCGCCCCACTGCGCGCCGATGCGGAGGCCGAAGCTCCAGCCCAGCACGAGGAGCAGGCAGATCAGGAGAGCCGCGGCCCTATCCGTCAGCCGTCGCTCCGTCGGTGCCACGTTCGCTGCCATACAGAGTGAGTACGACACGGGGAGTCGTCTCCCTGCCTGCTCCGACGAACAATGCGACGAAGGGACGAGAATCAGCCGAACGCTGTCGGCCGAATGGCGGAACGGTGTGGGCCGACCGTCGTGGCTCTTGCGGCTACCCGGGCAGGTCCAGGGCCGAGCGCACCGCCTGATCCTCCAGGGACGTCACCACGAGGTCGGCCTCGACCTCGAGGTCCGGGAGATAGGGGATCCCGATGACGTACAGGCCGGCGGCCCTGGCCGACGCCGCGCCCCTGGGCGAGTCCTCGACGGCCACGGCGCTCCCCGGCACCGTCCCCAGGCGCCGGCACGCCTCGAGGTACAGGTCCGGGGCCGGCTTGGGGCGGGGGACCTCGTCCCCGGCGATCACGGCGTCGAAGGCGTCGGCGAGTCCCGAGCCGCGGAGGGCCAGGTCGACCAGGCGCCGCTGGGAGTTCGACGCCACCGCCATCGGTCGGCGGCGGCCCCGGAGCTCGGCGACCAGCTCGAGTGCGCCGGGCATCGGCTCCACCGGTCCGGCGAACTCCTCCGCCGCGAGCTCCAGCAGCTCCTGGAGGAGGTCGTCGGAACCCCCCGGCCGGTCCAGGAGCCCCTCCAACGCGCCGGCCGTCTCCTCCAGCGAGCCCCCGATCAGCCGGCGCTTCTCCTCGATCCCGTACGTCCGTCCGTACCGGGCGAACAGCCGGGTCTCCGCTCGGGTCCAGGCGCTCTCGCTGTCGAGGAGCACCCCGTCGCAGTCGAAGACGATGGGCGGCTCGGGGGTCGGGGGGCGCATCGACCGGTAGGATAGTGCTCACGCCAGCGGCCGCAGCCGGCGGCCGGGAAAGGAGCTTCTGCGATGGCCGACCTGATGGACGCCATCACCTCCCTGGCCAAGCGCCGGGGGATCGTCTTCCAGTCCAGCGAGATCTACGGCGGCCTGCGCTCCTTCTGGGACTACGGGCCGCTGGGGGTGGAGCTGAAGCGCAACGTCCGGGCGGCGTGGTGGCGGGACGTGGTCCAGATGCGGGACAACGTTGTGGGGCTGGAGTCCTCGATCATGATGTCGCCGAAGGTGTGGGAGGCCAGCGGCCACCTCGAGTCGTTCACCGATCCGCTGGTCGAGTGCCTCAACTGCCACCAGCGGTTCCGGGCCGACCACCTTCCGGGGTTCCACGCGCCGCAGTCCGGCCACGAGGCGGGGGAGGATGCCCGAACCCTCGACATGACGGAGAAGCCCAGGTGCCCGAACTGCGGCCACGACCGGTTCACCGACCCCCGAAACTTCAACCTGATGTTCAAGACGCATATGGGTCCGGTTGAGGATGAGGCTCACGAGGTGTTCCTTCGCCCCGAGACCGCCCAGGGGATGTTCGTGGACTTCGTCACGGTCCAGGGCGCCAGCCGGAAGAAGCTGCCGTTCGGCATCGCCCAGGTCGGGAAGTCGTTCCGCAACGAGATCACTCCGGGGAACTTCATCTACCGGACCCGGGAGTTTGAGCAGATGGAGATGGAGTTCTTCTGCGAGCCCGGGACCGACGAGGAGTGGCACGAGTACTGGATCGAGCAGCGGGTGGACTGGTACAGGCGGCTGGGGATGAAGGAGGCGAACCTCCGGACCCGCGAGCACGAGCAGGACGAGTTGAGCCACTACTCGAAGCGAACCGTGGACGTCGAGTACGCGTTCCCCTTCACGGACTGGGGCGAGCTCGAGGGGATCGCCAACCGCACGGACTTCGACCTCAGGGCGCACGGAGAGCACTCGGGACAGGACCTGACGTACTTCGACCAGGAGAAGGACGAGCGGTTCCACCCGTACGTGATCGAGCCGGCGGCCGGCGTGGACAGGGCCGCGCTGGCGTTCCTGTGCGACGCGTACACGGTGGAGGAGGCGCCCACGGCCAAAGGGGACACTGAGAAGCGCACGGTGCTGAAGCTCCACAAGGACCTGGCCCCGATCAAGGTTGCGGTGCTGCCGCTGTCGAGGAACGAGAGGCTGGTCCCCAAGGCCCGTGAGGTGTTCGACCTTCTGAAGGGCCACTCGATGTGCGACTACGACGATGCCGGATCGATCGGCCGGCGGTACCGACGGCAGGACGAGGTCGGTACGCCGTTCTGCGTCACGGTGGATTTCGAATCGCTCGATGACAACGCGGTGACGGTCCGCGACCGCGACTCCATGTCCCAGGATCGCCTTCCCATAGACGGTCTCGTGACGCACCTGTCCGAGCGCATCGGCTGAGCCGGCGTTCCGCTAGGCGGGGGTCTGGAGGGCGGCTCTGATCAGGGCGGCGCGCCGGGCGATCTCTCTCAGGTTCCCCGACTCGACAGCATAAGGGGGGGCCAGCGAGGTTCCGATGTACACGGCGAGCGCGCCGGCATCGAGGTACGAACGAAGGTTCTCGGGCCCCACTCCGCCCGACGGGATCAGAGACAGTTCGGGGAACGGAGCCAGGAGGTCTCGGATGTACTCGGGGCCCCCAACCCGCGCGGGGAAGAGCTTGATGGCCGCGGCGCCCACCTCTACCGCTGTCCGGACCTCGGTGGGGCTGAACGCGCCGAGGATCACCGGCACGTCGAGGTCGAGGCACGTGTCGACGACATCGGGCCGAACCGTGGGCGTCACCACGAAGCGAGCTCCGGCGTCGATCGCCTGACGGGCCTGCTCCGGCACCAGCACCGTGCCAGCGCCGACCAGCGCCCCGCCGTCGGTCGAGGCCCGGATCGCGGGGAGGATGTCGGGAATGGTGAACGTGTACTCCACGCACCGGATGCCGTTCGCCACGAACGTCTGGGCCAGGCCCGCCGGGTCCGCGACCCGGGATCCCCGAACCACTGCGATCACCCGGTCTTGCCGAAGGGACTCCAGGGGCGCGCTGTCGACCGCCACCGGTCAGCCCTCCTCGGAGGTCGTACTGATCCGGCTGACCTCGAGGCCCTCGGCAGCGAGGAACCGGTCGACCTGTGCCCGCGTGGGGATCGGCTCCACCGCGCCAAGACCCGACGAGGTCAGGGCCGCCACCGCGTTGGCAAACTCGGCGGCCTGTCGGGGCCGACTCCCGTCCAGCCACCGCACCAGGAACCCAGCGTCGAACGAATCGCCCGCCCCGGTGGTGTCCACCGGCCGAACCGGAAACGCCGGCACGGACACCCGGCCCCCGTCGGACTCCATCACCCGGCAGCCTCGGTTTCCCGTCTTGACGACGACCATCCGCGGGCCGTGTGCAAGCATCTCCTCCACGGAACGATCGACCGGTGCGTCGCCGTACAGATAGCGGAGATCCTCGTCGCTCACGAACACGATGTCGGCGAGCTCCACGGTCGACTCGAACATCTCTCTGAGTTCGGGCAGAGGAGCGAGCTTGGGGCGAACGTTGGCGTCGTAGCTGACAGCCACGTTCCCCTCCCTGGCTGTGGCGATAGCCGCCTGGGTGGCCTCGCGGCAGGATTCGGAGATCGCCTGCGTGATCCCGCTGATGTGAAGGACGCGCGCGCCCCCGAGGTAGTGGGGGTCGAGATCAGCGGGTTGGAGCCGGCTTGCCGCCGAACCCTGACGGTAGTAAGTGAAGTCGTGGACGCCATCATCCTCGAACGCCACGAAGTACACGCCGGTGAAGGCCTCTGGATCGATCACCACCCGCGACGTGTCTATGCCTTCCTCCTGCCACAGCGCCAGGAACGAGCGGCCGAACTCGTCGGATCCCAGCCGCGTGACGTATCCGACCGAGGAGCCGAGCCTCGCCGCAGCGACTGCGGCGTTCGAGGTGTCGCCGCCCCAGCCTCGGCGGAACGTGCGCATGGTTCCTAGCGAGCCCTGCTCCTCTGCGGTGAACTCCACGAGGGGCTCCCCGAGGGCGACGATGTCCAGGGAAGAAGGACGTGCGCCGCTCTCTGGGTTGCGTCCCTTACCCATGGCTCAGGACAACTCGTCGGCCGTGGTTATGCGGCGGGCCAGGACCGCCACGACGATGATCAGACCCTTGAGGATCTGCTGGTAGTACGACTGGACGTTGAAGAGGTTGAGCAGGTTGTCGATCAGTCCAAGCGTAAGCACGCCGCCGAGGGTCCCGATGACGCTCCCACCCCCTCCGCCGAGGATCGCCCCACCGATCACGCACGCTGCGATGGCGTCCAGCTCGTACCCGACCCCCACGTTCGGCTGGGCGATTCCCAAGCGGGAAACCAAGAGAACACCGGCCAACGCGGAGAGGAATCCCGACAGGATGTAGGCCAGGACCATGTGAGGCCGGACGGGGACGCCGGCGAGCCTGACGGCTTCCGCGTTGCCACCGATGGCCACGATGGCTCGGCCTGGTGTGGTGCGGCCGACGAACAGCCACACGATGACGTAGCAGATGACCATGAAAACGACGGGGACCGGGACGGGTCCGATAAAGCCTCCTCCAAGGAGCGATCGGAACGAGAGATCGGCCGGGGTGATCGGGGTATCCGAGTACACGAACACCAGGCCCCGGAACGCGCTCAGCGTGGCCAGGGTGACAATGAACGGAGCCAGTCTGAACCGGGCCACCAGGAACCCGTTGACTGCTCCCGCCGTGCTGCCCACCGCCAGCGCGATGACCACGGCCAGCGCCACCGGCAGGTCGGCCTGGACCCCCGAGGCCATGATCCCCGCAAGCGCCACGACCGCGCCAACCGAAAGGTCGATCCCCCCTGTAAGGATGACCACCAGCATGCCCAGGCTGATCAGCCCGTTGGTCACGATCTGGCGGGCGATGTTGGTCAGGTTGGTCTGGCTGAAGAAGAACTCTGACGAGAAGGCCGCGACCAGCACCAGGAGCACGAACACCGCCATGAACGCGTAGTCGACCACCCGGCCCCGGCTGCCGCTCCCCAGGCGCTTCCAAGGCAACCCTCGGCCCCCCAGCCCCGTGGCCGCGCCATCCTTCACGATCGACCCCCCGCCGCCGGCGCCAGCAGGGCCTCCTCCGTGGCCCGGGCTCGATCGAACTCGCCGACCATGCGTCCCTTCCGCATCACCAGAACGCGGTCGCTCATCCCCAGGATCTCCGGCAGCTCCGAGGAGATGAGCAGGATGCCCACGCCCCGCTGGGCCAGGGCGGCGGTCATCTGGTACATGTCGACTTTCGTGGCCACGTCGACCCCCCGGGTGGGCTCGTCGAGGATGAGGACCTTCGCCGCGGTCAGCAGCCATTTGGCCAGCATGACCTTCTGCTGGTTCCCCCCGCTCAGGCGGCCGACGACGCGCCACGGCTGGGGCGGGCGGATGTCGAGCTCGCGAACCTTGGCCTCCACGACCCGCTCCTGCATCCGGCGATCCAGCAGCCCCCACCGCCCCAGACGCCGCAACGAGGCCAGGCTGACGTTGTCGCGGACGGTGTCCGTGATCACCAAGCCGTCTCGGGCCCGGTCCTCGGTGAGGTAGGCCACGCCCGCAGCGACGGCTTCGGCGGGGGAGCGTGGCCGGAAGGGCCGCCCTTCCAGGCGCATGTGGCCCGAGGTGGCGGGCTCCGCGCCGAAGATGCATCGGGCCATCTCCGTGCGGCCGCTTCCTACCAACCCGAAGAGCCCCACGATCTCGCCCCGGGCAAGCGAGAACGACACGTCGGCGAAGGCTGCGTCGCGGCCCAGCCCGTGGATGCCGAGCACCTCTTCCCCCCGACCTCCACCACGCCTCGGATAGATCTCCTCCAGGGTCCGGCCGACCATCATCCGGATCAGCTCTCGCTCGTCGGTCTCCCGGGGCCTCACCGTTCCCACGACCTCGCGGTCTTTGAGGACGGTGATGCGGTCGGCGATCTCGAAGACTTCCTCCAGGCGATGTGAGACGTAGAACACCAGCGTTCCCTCTCGGGCGAGTCGCCGGACCAGGTCGAAGAGGCGGCTGAGCTCCTCCCGCGACAAAACCGCGGACGGCTCGTCGAGGATCAGGACCTGAGGCCGCTCGATAACGGCCTTGGCGATCTCGACCAACTGCCGGCCCGACACCCGCAGCCGGGAGACTGGTCGTCGGACGTCCAGACCGGTGAAGCCGATCTCATCCAGGAGATCCTCGGCCGAGCGGTTCATCTTCGACGGGTCCACCCACCAGCGATTCCTGCGGAGGGACCCGCGGCTGAGCCATATGTTCTCGGCGATCGAGAGATTGGGGACCAGGCTGAACTCCTGGTAGACGGCGTGCACCCCCAGCCGGCGGCCCTCCGCGGGCTCATTGATGCGGACGGGGGTCCCGTCCAACCGGATGTCTCCTTCCTCGGGCTGCACGGCGCCCGAGAGAACCTTCATGAGCGTCGACTTTCCGGCCCCATTCTCTCCGACCAAGGCGTGGACCTCGCCCGGCAGGCCCGTCAGGCCCACGCCCCGGAGGGCGATCGTCACCCCGTAGCGCTTGCTGATCCCCCGCATCTCGACGGCGGGAGCATGGCCGCCGCCGCTCACCGTGCTTAGAAGGCGCCGGACAGCGCGTCGTGCACCAGGATCGACTTCTGCCGGGTCATGGCCTCCAGGGTGTCGTGGAGCCCCTCACGGCCGTGGCCGGTCAGCTTGACGCCCCCGAACGGGAGGTTCTCCACTCGAACCGCCGAGGACCAGTTGACGATGACCCCGCCGACCTGCAGCCGGTAAGCGATGTCGAAGGCCCGGGAGATGTCCTTGGTGAACACGGCAGCCTGGAGTCCGTAGGGCGTGTCGTTGGCCAGTTCCACGGCTTCCTCCACGTTGTGGAAGGGCACGACAGGGACCACGGGGCCGAACACCTCTTCCCGGAAGAGGGGAACAGCGGGGGGCACGTCGGTGAGGACCGTGGGCTCGACGAAGGCGTCTCGCCGGTGGCCTCCTGCCCGGACGGTGGCCCCGGCGGCCACGGCCTCCTCGATGAAGGCTTCCACCCGCTCGGCGGCCTCGGTGGTGATCAGCGGGCCGACGTCGGTGTCCGCTTCCATCGGATCGCCGACTTTGAGGCCGAGGGCCTTCTCGGTCAGGAGGTCGGTCATCTCCTGGTAGGACGACGCGTCCACCAGGACCCGCTTCACCGCGCAGCAGATCTGGCCGTTGCCACGGGCCAGGCGGCCGAGCACCACGGCCTCCGCCGCCTTCTGCAGGTCGGCATCGTCGCACACGATGAGGGCGTCGTTGCCCCCCAATTCCAGGTGCACCGGCTTGAGCGTGGCCGAGGCCAGCTCCGAGATCCGTCGCCCCGTCCCCACGCTGCCGGTCACCGTGACCAGGTCGATGCCGTCCGCCGACGCCAGGAACTCGCCCACCGGCACGCCGTGGCCGGGGAGGACCTGGTGCCCACCCTGAGGCAGGCCGGCCTCCTCCAACATCTCCGCGATACGGAGCAGGGTGAGCGGGCACTCCGTCGGGGGTTTGGCGATGACCGCGTTACCGGCCGCCAGGGCCGCAGCCGCCTTGTGGGCGTAGAGCTCGATCGGGTAGTTGAACGGCACGATGGCCGCGACCACACCGACTGGTTGGCGGACCGTCAGCGCCAGGTGTTGCTCCATCCCCGGCACGGCATCCATGGGGACCACGCGCCCGATGACCCGCTTGGCCTCCTCGCCGAACCCCCAGAAGATGCGGATGGCAACGCGAACCTCCTCCGTGGTCTGGAGGAGGGGCTTGCCATTCTCGGCGGCGAGGAGCCGGGCCAGGGCCTCCAGGTCCTCCTCCATGGCCTGGGCCGTCCGGAAGAGGATCGCCGCGCGCTGGTGGGCGGGAAGCCGAGCCATCCGCTCCTTGGCTCCTAGGGCTGCGTCCAGGGCCCGGCGGGCGTCCTCGAGCGTGGCCTGGGGGACGGAATCGATCACATCACCGGTTGCCGGGTTCCTGACCTCGATCGAGGCGCCGTCGGAAGCCTCGACCCATTCGCTATCGATCAGCATCCGCATGGCGCATCCCCCGCTGGGCGGACGATATCCGGTGTCGCCGCTCGCGTGCGAGCCGGCAGCCCTTAGAAGACGCTGTCGGGGTCGTAATAGCTCTCGACGTTCTCCCTGGTGATCAGGGGGGAGGGCAGGACGGTGTCCTTCTCAGAATCGGCCCCGGCCAGGATGGCCATCAGCCGGTGGAAGCCGGCTCGCCCGATCTGGTCCGAATCGTTGAGCCCCGTGGCCTCGTAGTTGGTGCCCTCCAGGATGGCCAGGAGCGCCTCCTTCTGCCCGTCCACCCCGACCAGGAAGATCTCGTCGCTGCGCCCAGCATCCTCGATGGCCGTCTGCGCCCCGAGGCACATCGAGTCGTTCTCGCAGAAGACGACGTCGATGTCATCGTGGGCGGCGAGCAGGTCCTCCGTGACGGCCAGACCACCGTCCTCGCTCCACTCGCCGAACTGAGGCGCCCGGACCACCTCGATGTCGGTCTGCTCCACGACCGACAGCATCCCATTGGTCCGGGCCAGCCCGATCGTGTTGTCGGCGGGGCCGCCGCTGATCACCACCAGCTTGCCTTCCCCTCCGAGACGGTCCGCGATGTACTCGCCGTCCTGCCGGCCGATGGCTTCGTTGTCCGGCCCGATCCAGCTGGTGTAGGGACCGTCGGTCAGCTTCCGGTCGACCATGACCACAGGGACGTCTGCCCGGTCGGCCGCCTCCAGAGCGGCCGGGGCGGCCTCCAGGGGGCCCGCGCTGATGATCAGGCCGTCGATCCCCTGGGCCAGGAGGTCCTCGATGTCGGAGGTGAGCTTGGCCGCGTCGCCGTTGGCGTCCGTGGAGATCACCTCGACGTTCCCGTAGGCCTCGGCTTCCTGCTGGGCCGCTTCGTCCATGCCGATGAAGTACGCACAGCACAGGGTGAAGTTGGCCATGCCGATCCGCAGGCTCTCGGCCTGCTCACCTCCGTCTTCCTGGGCTTCTCCGCCTCCTTCGGTGCACGCGCCCAGCACCAGCACCGCGGCGAGACCCACACCAGCAAGCCGCACCTTCATGCTCGCCCCCCCTCGACTTGCACAGGATTTCGATATATGAAACCCTGTTCCTATGACCGCAATCGAGTCTACCCCGGGGGTTCGGGGTCCGCAAATCGAGCTCGGGGAGGCGGAACGGTGAGTCAGTCGGCCCGCCGCACGGTGCAGATCGTGGAGTATCTGGCTGAGACTGGCCCGTCGAGCCTGTCGTCCATCGCCTCCTCCCTGACGTTGAACAAGTCCACGGCCTTCCGCTTCGTCTCCGCCCTGGCGGTGATGGGGTGGGTCCATCAGGACCCCTCCACCCGGGTGTACGGGCTGAGCCCGAAGGTCCTGGAACTGGGCTCGATGGTGCTCGATCGCATGGAGGTCCGGAAGGAGGTTCGGCCTCACCTGGAGCGGTTGGCCGAGCTCACATCGGAGACTTCCCACCTCGGCGTCCTGGATGGGCTGGAGATGGTGTACATCGACAAGGTGGAAGGACGGCAGGCGGTGAGCATGGCGTCGCGAGTCGGTGCACGGGGTGCCTGCCATTCGACGGCGCTGGGGAAGGTCCTGTTGGCCGCCCGAACCGAGGAGGAATGGGTCCGCTACGCGGAGGAGGTGGGACTGTCCCCCCGGACCGACCGCACCGTGGTGCACCCGAAGCGGTTCCTTGAGGAGCTGAAGCGGGTCCGCCGGCGAGGCTACGCCGTCGACAACGTCGAGAACGAGGACGGGATCCGCTGTGTTGCTGCCCCGGTCCGCGACCACACCGGAGCGGTGGTGGCGGCGATGAGCGTCTCCGGGTGGACGGTGAGCATGACCCCGGACCGCCTTCCCGAGGTGATCCCGGTCGTTACGGCGCAGGCGGACCGGGCCTCGGCCGCACTGGGCTTCCCGACCGGCGTCGGCGCCACGTAGGCTCTTCAGGCGAGGCGGGCCGTGCCGAACGCCAGCGTGGCCACGGCCAGCACCATCGCCGAGTTCGTGACCAGGAAGGTGCGGAAAAGCGTCTTCGTCTGCTCGTTCACCTGTCCCAGCAGGTCCGCCCTGAGGTCGGACAACTTGCGGTCCATGCGCTCCTCGAGCAGATCGAACCTGGATCCGACCCGCTCTTCGAGCAACCGGAGCTCGGTCCTCAGGTCCTCCACTCCCCGTCTTGTCCTGCTGAGCTCGTCCATCAGCGTCCGAGCCTCGTCGGTACCGAGGACCTCTTCGAGCCGCCGGTGAAGCTCCCGTCGAGGTTCATCCACTGCCATTCTGGGCCTCCATCGGACGCCTGACAAGGCAGGCGAACTGTCTGGGGAGGCGGGAGGACGGTATCAGGGGCCGCTGACACCCTGGCCGGGAGCCGTCATCATAGGGGTGATGAACGGGGACAGGGGCTCGGGCCCACCGAGGGACGAGGGATCGAGGGAGCCAGTCATAGACCGGCTGACCCTGCGGTTCCGCGACCCACAGCTTGAGGCGGCGTACCGAGCCGACTCGTATCGGCACAACCTAGGGAACATCCGGTTCGCGCTCCTGGGCGGGGCGGTCCTGTGGGTGGTCTGGGGGGTCGTGCTCTACCCCCACCTGCTGGCGCTGGCGGACAAGCGGGTCGACCTCATCATGCGGTACGGGGTCTTCGTCCCCGTCCTACTCGTCGGCTTCGCGCTCTCGTTTACCCGCTGGTTCGAACGGATCTGGGAATGGGTGGCGGTCGGGGTGGTCCTCGTGACGATTGTGGCGTGGGTGTACTACATCGAGCAGGTCCTGACGATGCCGGCGGAGTACGGCTACGTGGGGCTGATCCTGATCACCGCGTTCACCTACACGCTGCTCCGGCTCCGGTACGTCCTGGTCGGGCTGATCACCCTGGTCGGTATCGCTCTGTATCTGCCGTACGCCGTCTCCGCCGTCTACATCTTCGGCGTGACCACGGTGCTGGCGGCCCTCTTCCTGGTGACGTTCGGCGT
>JBOGWD010000230.1:0-2021 GCA_050693275.1 Actinomycetota bacterium
TCGTCACGGCTTCAGGAGAACCTTGGTGGCCTCCCGGCGGTCGAACAGCTCGTAGCCCTCGACGGCCTCCTCGAGGTCCAGGGTGTGGGAGATGATCGGCATCGGGTCGATCGTCCCCTCGGCCACAGCCCGCATGGCCTCCTCCCACCACGCGTGCACGGGGCAGATCCCCCCGAACACGAACCGGACCATCCGGGTCCAGGCCACCCCCAGCTGGAGCTCCACGCGCTCGGTGACATACATGCCCAGCACGCACACCGTGCCCCCTCTCCGGACCACCGACAGGGCGGTCTCCCAGGCCGGGACCGCACCGACGGCATCGATCACCACGTCCGCGCCTCGGCCGTCGGTGACCTCGTACACCGCGGATTGCGCGTTCCGCTCCTCCACGTTGATCGTCGAGAGGCCCAGCCGCTCGACCAGGGTCAGCCGGTCCGCCTGCATGTCGAGCACGATCACCCCCGCCGGATCGTGGAGGCGGGCGGCCTGGGCGGCGAAGAAGCCGACCGGGCCGGCGCCGATCACGGCCACCGTGTCGCCTGGCCGGATCCCGGCGATGGCCGCGCCGTAGACCCCCGTGGTCAGGATGTCGCCGACGAACAGCGCCCGCTCGTCCTCCATGCCCTCGGGGATCCGGAGGAGGTTCGTGTCGGCGTCCGGCACACGAACTCGCTCGGCCTGGGTCCCGCCGAGGTTGCCGCCGAAGGTCCCCGCGCCGAGGTTGCGGAAGCGCTCGCACAGGGAGTGCTGGCCGCGGGCGCAGAACCAGCACTCGCCGCACGCGATGTCGAACGCGATCACCACGCGGTCCCCGGGCGAGAACCCCGCCACCTCGGAGCCGACCTCCTCGACCACGCCGACGCCCTCGTGGCCAAGGGCGTCGCCCGGCTGGAGGGGAGCCTTGCCGTGGTAGAAGTGGAGATCGGAGCCGCAGATCGCCGCGGTGGTGACGCGAACCACGGCGTCGGCCGGCTCCTGGATCACGGGGTCGGGCAGGTCGTGCACGCCGATCGACTCGACGTCCTCGTAGACGACGCCTCGCACCCTCAGGCCGCCTCGTCGGGGAACTCGGTGGGGACGGTCTGGGCCAGGTTGACCAGCTCGTTGGCGGCCTTCACGTATCGGACGATCGTGGGGAGGTCGCCCTGCAGCCTGAGCTTGCCCTGCATCATTCCCTTGACCGGGTCGAGCTCCTTCCTGATGACCTCCTTCCACCTCGAGTACGGCGCGCGGATCACGAACCTGGCCCGGTCCCCCTCCTCGGCGGGGACCACCTTCCCGGCGCGGCACTCGCCGTGCCACAGGTCGAGCCACGCCCACACGTCCTCAGCCACGCCCTTGTCGGGCTCGGCCTCGATGACGTAGGCGACGTCCCCCTCCCACGTGGCGGCGGCCTCCCGATAGGAGTCGCTCGCGTTGATCCGCTGGACGTACTCCGCCAGCCACGCCTCGCTCGGGAACACGGCCATGCTTCCTCCTCTCCTTGGGCCGAAGTAAAGCACCCGAGGCCCACCCGCGGCGTGAGGAGGGATAGGATTTCCCCGTGCGCCGTCCCGGGATCGTGCTCACGGTCGCCACGGCCTGGATCGGCGTGGTGGCCGGCCACATCGTCGCCTACCTGCTCGGCTATCCGAGCGCGGGGCCGCGGCACGCCCACCTCGCGGTGACCGGCCATTCGTGGGTCGGACTGGCCACCGCGTCCCTGCTCGCCGTGGTCCCCGTCGTGCTGCTGGCGGTGGCCGTTCGGGCCGTCAGGTCGGAGGGCTCCTGGTCGGGAAGCTCCCTGGCCCTCCGCCTGATCGCCATCCAGGTGCCGGCCTTCGCCCTGATCGAGGTCCTGGAGCGGCAGTGGTCCCCCGGCCGGACCCTGGCCGACCCCGCGGTCTTCATCGGGCTGGTGCTCCAGCCCCTGGTGGCCGTGCTGGCCGCGTGGCTCCTGGACCTGTTCGGCAAGGCGGTGCGTGCGGCCGTGGCCCGGCTGCGCCGGAGCCTGCGTCGAGCGCCTCGATCCCTGCCTCGGC
>JBOGWD010000231.1:0-11242 GCA_050693275.1 Actinomycetota bacterium
GCTCCCACCGAGGTCCTGGCCGGCCAGCACCTCCGCAGCGTCCAGGCGCTCCTGGCGCCGATTGGCGGCCGCCGGCTGGGACCCGACGAGGGGCCGCGACACCAGGCATCGCTCCTCAACGGGGAGCCCGACGGTCCGGTCTTCGCCCTGCTCACATCCTCGGTCACCGGGAGGGAGCGCCAGCGGGTGCTGGAGGCCGCGGCCTCGGGGCGGGTCGACGTCCTGGTGGGCACCCACGCCCTGGTCCAGGAGCACGTCGACCTGGGCGACCTGTCCCTGGCGGTGATCGACGAGCAGCACCGGTTCGGTCTCCACCAGCGGATCGCTCTGAAGGAGAAGGGCGCCTCGCCGGACGTGCTGATCACGACCGCTACGCCGATCCCCAGGACGCTGGCGCTCACGTACTACGGGGACCTCGACGTGTCGGTTCTCGACGAGATGCCGGCCGGCCGGCAGCCGGTGACCACCCGGATCGCCCGGACCGCGGCCGAGCGCCAGAAGGCCTACGACCTGGTGCGGGCGCAGATCGCCGAGGGGCGACAGGCGTTCGTGGTCTGCGCGGCCATCGACGAGGAGAACCGCCTGGAGGTCCGGGCCGCGGAGAAAGAGGCCGACCGGCTGGCCACTGAGGTGTTCCCCGACCTTCGCCTGGCCCTGCTCCACGGTCGGATGCGGCCAAAGGAGAAGGAGGCCCGGATGGAGGCCTTCCTGGCCGGGGAAGCGGACGTGCTGATCTCCACGACCGTGATCGAGGTCGGCGTGGACGTGGCCAACGCCTCGGTGATGCTGGTGGAGAACGCGGAGCGGTTCGGGCTGGCCCAGCTCCACCAGCTCCGGGGCCGGATCGGCCGCGCCGAGCATCCCTCGACGTGCGTGCTGTTCGACGAGTCCGGTCCCGAGAACGAGGAGGCGAGGGCGCGCCTCCAGGCGATGGCCCGGACCACCGACGGCTTCGAGCTCGCCGACGAGGACCTGCGGCTGCGGGGCGAAGGAACGCTCTTCGACATTCGCCAGTCCGGCCTGCCGGACCTCAAGCTGGCTCGCCTGGCCGAGGACACGGACCTGGTCAGCCGAGCGAGGGAGGAGGCGTTCTCCGTGGTCGCCTCCGATCCGGATCTGTCGAGCCACACCGACCTGCGGGCGGAGATGGAGCGGCGATTCGCCGACTCGATCGATTGGCTGTTCCACTCGTGAAGGCCCATCCGGTCTTCGCCCGCGTCTGGGACCAGGTCGTCCGTCTGGGGGGGCGCACGGAGATGGCCAACCGGCGGGAGCTGGTGCGAGGGATCGAGGGACGGGTCTTCGAGGTCGGGGCGGGCACCGGGCTCAACTTCCGCCTCTATCCATCCGGCGTGTCGGTGTTCGCCGTCGAGCCCGAGCCGATCATGGCCCGGAAGGCGGCGGAGCGGGCCCGGGCCGCCACCGCGTCGGTCCGGGTGGCCCGTGGGGTCGCCGAGGCCCTTCCCTTCCCCGACGGCCTGTTCGACGCGGTCGTGGCCTGCTACGTGCTGTGCTCGGTGGCCGACCCCCTCCGGGCGCTGTCCGAGATCCGACGGGTTCTGCGTGTCGGCGGCGACCTCCGGGTCTACGAGCACGTGCGCTCCGAGGCTTCATGGGGGGCCCGAGTCCAGGACGTCCTCACGCCCCTGTGGCACCGGTGCGGCTGTAACTGCCACCCGAACCGCGACACGGTGGCCACCCTTCGGCGGGCGGGCTTTGAGGTCGATGTTCGTCCGGCCTCGTACGGTCCCCCGACCCCCGTCCGCCCCCACGTCCTCGGGGTGGCCAGGCTCCGGCCAGCCGACCCCCCGGCCTGACCATGAGGGTGATCGCGGGGACGGCCAGGGGGGCCAGGTTGGCCCGGGTCCCTCCCGGCACCAGGCCTCTCTCCGATCGCGCCCGGGAGGGGTTGTTCTCCAGCCTCGGCGGGCGGGTTCCCGGAGCGCGCGTCGGCGACCTCTTCGCCGGGACCGGGGCCGTGGGCATCGAGGCCCTCTCGAGGGGGGCGGCGTGCTGCGTCTTCGTGGACTCGAGCGCCGCCGCGATCCGGACGATCCGGGAGAACCTGGACCGGACCGGGCTCGGGGAGCGGGCCACCGTGGTGCGATCCGAGGTCGACGGCGCGCTGGGGCGGGAGCCGGGTCCCTTCGATCTCGCCGTGCTCGATCCTCCCTACGCCTACTCGGACGACGCCCTCAGGGCGGTCATGGCCCGCCTGGCTCGCCTGATGGCCCCGGGCGGCGCCCTGGCCCTCACCAGGCCGAAGGCGGATTCCAACGATGTCATTCCAGTACACTGGGCCGTTGTCAGGCTCCTGACCTACGGAGACACGCGGATCCTCGTCCTCCAGGAGGCGGTGTGACGCTGACGGCCCTGTGCCCGGGGACCTTCGACCCGGTGACCAACGGCCACCTGGACATCGTCCGAAGAGCGGCGGCTCTGTTCGACGGGGTGCTGGTGGCGGTGGTGGAGAACCCCGCCAAGGAGCCCCTGTTCTCCGTGGCCGAGCGGGTGGGCATGATCCGCGAGGCCGTGTCGGGGCAGGGCAACGTGGAGGTGGACTCCTTCTCCGGGCTCCTGGTCGACTACGCCCGGAGAAGAGGGATCGCCGTGATCGTGAAGGGCCTGCGGGCGGTGAGTGATTTCGACATCGAGCTTCAGATGGCGCAGATGAACCGCCACCTCGGGGAGGTGGAGACGTGCTTCGTCCCCACCAGTCCCACGTGGTCCTACCTGTCTTCCTCGCTGGTGAAAGAGGTCGCCCGGTACGGAGGGGACGTCTCCGGCCTGGTGCCCGAGCACGTGCTGGGCCGGCTGAAGGAGCGGCTGGCGTGATGGAGAGCGTGACAGAGGAGCGCGTTTAGTGGACATCGCTGGGAGGATCCAGCAGCTCGAGGAGCTGATCGTGGAGGCCAAGTCGATGCCGCTCTCAACCTCGGTCCTGGTGAACCGCGAGGAGGCCCTCGAGCTCGTCCAGGAGATGCGGGCGGCCCTGCCGGAGGAGGTCAAGCAGGCTCGGTGGGTGGTGAAGGACCGCGAGCAGCTCCTCACCAAGGCCCGCAAGGACGCCGAGGGGATCATCCAGGAGGCCCTGGAGGAGCAGTCGAAGCTGCTCTCGCAGGAAGAGGTGGTGAGGCAGTCCGTCAAGGAAGCGGAGCGGGTCCTGGAGGAAGCCAGGGGTCAGGCCCGCCAGATCCGAAACGAGGCCGAGGACTACATGGACCAGAAGCTGGCTGCGTTCGAGGCCACCCTCACCCGCGCCCTCGAGCAGATCGCGGAGATCCGGGAGGCCCAGGGTCATCAGCTCTCCCGGATCCAGGAACAGCTCGAGAAGACCCTCCAGCAGGTGGAGCGCGGTCGCGAGCGGCTCCGAGGGTCCAGCCTGGCCGAGGAGCACCTGGCCGACGAGGCTCGGGAGGAGGCCACGTGATGAAGACCGTGGACGTCAGCGACCTCCTGGTTCAGCCAGGGGCGTCCCGTCGGCTCACTCTCGAGGAGACCTTCGAGGAGCTCGGCATGGAGCTGGCCCGTGTGCCCGATGAGCAGCCGGTGCGGATGGAGGTGCTCCTGGAGTCGGTCGTAGAGGGCATCGTGGTCTCCGGCCCGATCTCGGGCCGGGTGGCCTATCGGTGCGCCAGATGCCTGAAGCCGTTCGACCGTGACTTCCGGCTGGACGTCCACGAGGTGTTCGCGCCGGAGGCCGCCGAACAGGATGACGAGTACCCGATCAGCAAGGGCCAGATCGACCTCGAGCCTCTGGTTCGCGATGCCGTGGTCCTGGAGCTCCCGTTCTCCCCCCTGTGCCGGCCCGGCTGCCTCGGGCTGTGCGATCGATGCGGCGGGGATCGGAACCTGGGGGAGTGCACCTGCGGGCCCGTCGTCAATCAACGCTGGGCCCGGCTGGACGAGCTGCACCTGGACGACTGAAGGAAGGGACGAACGATGGCGGTACCGAAGCGGAAGACGCCGAGATCGAAGCGAGACAGCCGGCGGGCGAACTGGAAGGGGAGTGCGCCGACGTACAGCGAGTGCCCGCAGTGCCACCAGCCGAAGCTGCCCCACCGCGTCTGCGGGAACTGCGGGTACTACGGCGGTCGGCAGGCCGTGGAGGTCGAGGTCGAGTAGGAAGCCGCGCATGCGGGGACGAGGCACCGCGATCGAGCGGGCGCTCCAGGTCAGGTTCAAGAGCCCGGCGATGCGGGAGGCGGCTCTCACCCATCGGTCCTACGCGTTCGAGCGGAACAGCGCGGAGACCAACGAGCGACTCGAGTTCCTCGGTGACGCCGTGCTGGGGCTGGTGGTCACCGACCTCGCCTACCGGCGGTTCCCCCACATGCCCGAGGGTGAGCTGGCCAAGCTGCGGGCGGCCACGGTCAACATGATCACGCTGGCGGACGTGGGTCGGGAGCTGGAGCTCGGCTCGGTCATCCTCCTGGGCAAGGGTGAGGAGCAGTCGGGGGGCCGGGACAAGACGTCGATCCTGGCCGACGCCATGGAGGCCGTGCTCGGCGCCGTCTACGTCGACCGCGGCCTCGACGGGGCCCGACGGCTGATCGAGCGGCTGTTCTGGCCTCGGATGGAGGCGTACGCCCGCGGCGAGGGCGACCGGGACCACAAGACGGCCCTCCAGGAGCTGGCGGCACAGGACGTCGGGCAGGTTCCCCAGTACCGCGTGGAGGAACGAGGCCCCGACCACGCGAAGGAGTTCACCGCCACCGTGCTGATCGCCGGCGAGCGATACGGGGACGGCCGGGGCCGGTCGAAGAAGGAGGCCGAGCAGCGGGCCGCCCGGCAGGCCTACGACCGGCTGGTGAGCGAGGGGCCCGCCGAGGAAGTGGGGGAGGCGTAGTGGAGCTGCCGGAGGTCGAGGTCGTCCGCCGGGACCTGGAGAAGGACGTGGTCGGCCGCCGGGTGGCCGAGGTCGAGGTCCGCAGGATGAAGAACTCCAAGCGGGTGATCCGACGGCACAAGACGCCCAAGGAGTTCCGCGACCGTCTGAAGGGTCACAGGTTCACCAAGGCGGATCGGAAGGGGAAGTACATCCTCCTCCACCTCGACGACGGCAACGTCCTCGTGGTGCATTTCGGCATGACCGGGCGGTTCCTCCGCGGCAACAAGCGGATGCCTGTCGACAACCACACCCACGTGATCATCACGTTCCAGCAGGGTGGCGACCTCCGGTTCGTGGATCCACGGACGTTCGGCGAGATGTTCGTGCGCCCCGTCGACGAGCTCGGTCGGGTCAAGGAGCTGGCACATATCGGCATCGACCCGCTGGAGTCGACGTTCACGTGGCAGCAGTTCTCGAACGTGCTGGCCCGTCGAGCCATGAAGCTGAAGCCGCTGCTGATGGACCAGCAGTTCGTTTCGGGGCTCGGCAACATCTACTCGGACGAGGTGCTGTTCGCCGCCGGGCTGCGGCACGACCGGAACTCGGCGGAGCTCTCGGCCCAGGAGGTCCGGCGGCTGTACCGCTCGATCCAGGAGGTCGTGCAGGAGGCCATCCGGTTCCGGGGAACCACGCTGGCCGACGAGGCCTACGTCGACATCTACGGCAAGCCGGGGGAGTACCAGCACGAGCTGAAGGTCTACGGCCGCCGAGGTGAGCCGTGCCGCCGGTGCCGCACACCGATCGAGGTGGTGAAGTACTCCGGGCGGAACTCGTACTTCTGCCCCCAGTGCCAGAGCTGACTCAGGCGTTCTCGGCGCGCGGGCCTGCGCCGACGGCCAGCGCCACCCGGGTGAGATCGGATCGCATCGCGTCGAGCGATCCGTGGAACTGGTTCCACATGGCGTCGAGGGACGACTGGAGGCCGTCCACGCGACCATCCAGCCTCAGAACCCGCTCCTCCACGGCCTCGATCTGCCGCTGGATGGCCTCGAACCTGCCCTTGGCCAGCCACGCCAGAGTCAGGCCGATGGCCGTCACAACGACGGCATTGATAACGGTGTCGACGATCTCCATTCCCCCACTCCTTCCCGGGGGAGGGTTCGCCCGAAAGCCTAGCACCGACCACGGACGCCCTATCCTGCGGGCATGGTCCGTCGGCACGTCTTCGTCTCGGGCAGCGTCCAGGGGGTGTTCTTCCGGTACGAGGCTCGGGAGCGGGCCCGGTCGCGAGGGCTGGCCGGGTGGGTCCGCAACCTCCCGGACGGCCGGGTCGAGGCGGTCCTGGAGGGGCCGGAGGACGCCGTGGAGGCCATGGTGGAGTGGTGCCGGCACGGGCCACGCGGAGCCGAGGTCACCCACGTCGAGTCGGTCGCCGAGGATCCGGAGGGCCTGGAGGGCTTCGACGTCCGCCACTGAGCACGATTTCCTCGGCTTCCGGGATTCCCGGCCGGACCGCTGGTAGCATCGCGCCGGATGTTCCTGCGCTCGCTCGCCATCCGAGGGTTCAAGTCCTTCGCCGAGAAGACCGTCCTCGAGTTCGCCCCGGGCGTCAGCGTCATCGTGGGCCCCAACGGCTCGGGAAAGTCGAACCTCGTCGATGCCATCGCCTGGGTCCTCGGAGAGCAGGGTCCCCGGGCCCTCCGAGGCGGCCAGATGGCCGACGTGATCTTCGCCGGCTCCCCGGCCCGGCCGGCGCTGGGGATGGCCGAGGTGACGCTGGTCATCGACAACGAGGCCGGTTTGATCCCCGTCCCCGACTCGGAGATCGAGGTCGGCCGGGTGGTGTACCGGTCCGGCGAGTCCCAGTACCTCGTGGGCGGCAAGGGCGCTCGGCTGATGGACATCCAGGAGCTCCTGTCGGACACGGGCATCGGCCGAGCGCTCCACACCGTGGTCGGGCAGGGGCAGCTCGAGGACGTCCTGATCTCCCGGCCCGAGGACCGCCGGCAGTTCATCGAGGAGGCGGCCGGCATCGCCAAGCATCGCCGGCGCAAGGATCGAGCCGTTCGCAAGCTGGCCACCCTCGACCAGGACCTCCTCCGACTCCAGGACGTCATGGCCGAGCGGAAGCGCCGACTCCGGCCCCTCAAGCAGCAGGCCGAGGCGGCATCGAAGTACGAGGGTCTCCATCAGGAGGCCGCATCCCTGGCCCGCCGGCTGGCCGCGGCGGGTCTCCGCGATCTGTATGCCGAGCGGGACCGGGGTCTTCCCGGGTGGGAGGAAGGCCGGGCTCGACGGGCCGAGGCCGAGGAACGCCTCCGAGTGCTGGACGGGGAGATCGCCTCCCTCACCGATCGTCTGGCCGGCGCGGAGCGGAGCCTGTCCGAGGCCGAGGCCGTCGAGGCCCAGGCGGCCCGGGTCAGGATCACGGCCGAGGCCGCCCTCAGAGAAGCCGTTCGGGCCGAGGGGGAGCTCCGGGCCCGACTGGCCGAAGAGGCCGGGCGCACCGGCCGTCTGTTCGCCATCGAGGAGGACACCCGCACGCTCGAGAGCCAGCTGACCGAGACGTCGGCCGCCCTGGAGGAGAAGGAGGCCGCCCTGGCCGAGGCCGAGAGGGCCTTCGCCGAAGCGGACCGCCGCCGCCGGGAAGCCGAGGAGGATCGACGCGATGCGCGGGAGCGGGCCTCCGTTCGACGGGTGGAGCTCCAGACGCTCCGCCGTTCGCTGGAGCTCTCGCGCTCCGAGCAGGAGCGCCTGGCCACCGCGATGGAGGAGGTCCGTGTTCGAGAGGCGGAGGCCCACCGCGAGCGGGACGACCTCGAGGGGGAGGTCGAGCGGCTCGACGCCCGGTCGACGCCGGGGTCGGATCGCCTGGTCCGGCTCCAGCGCGAGGGGGAGCGCCTCCAGTCCGAGGCTCAGGCGCTGGAGGGCCAAGAGCGGCAACTCGAGGCTCGCCGGCAGGCGATCGAGGCCCGCCGGGGAGCGCTGGCCGAGACGCCCGGACGTCGGTTCCTCCGGAAGGGTCGTGGTGGAGCACTCGGGCTCCTCTCCGAGCTGGTCCGCGTCGATGCCGGCTTCGAGAAGGCCGCGGCGGCGGCCCTGGGGCCGCTGGCCGACGCGGTCCTCTACGCCGACCACGCGGACGCCGTCGCCGACGCCGCGGTGGCCGCAGGGGCCACCCTCGCCGTGGCCGAAGAGGGCCACGGCCGTGGCTTCGTGCTTCCGGGCGAGCGAACCCTGCTCTCGGTCGTCCGTCCGGACCCGCGGGCCGCGGCCGCCGTCGCCGCGGCGCTTCGGCACGTGTATCTGGCCAAGGACCGCGACGACGCGCTGAAGAAGCACCGCCGCCACCCGGGGGCCTCGTTCGTCACCGCGGACGGCGTCCTGGTCGGCCCGGCCCTGGTCCGGACGGCCCCGGCCCCGTCCGAGGAGGAGCTCGACCTCCGCCGGGAGGAGGTCGGCGTGGACCGGGATCTGGCCAAGGTGGGACGGGAGCTGGCGGACAAGCGGCGGGCGCTCGCCCGCGCGGCGGGGGAGCGGGCCAGCGTCGAGGAGGCCCTTCGCCGGGCGGACGCCCTGATCACCGCCGCGGCGGACAGGATGGCCCGGATCGACGTGGACCTGGCTGCGCTTCGTCGGGAGCGCGACGTGCTGGAGCATCGCCTGTCGGGCATCCAGGAACACGTCGGATCGGCCTCGGAGGCGATCGGCGGGAGCCCGGAGGACGGAGAGTCTTCCCTGGACGAGCTCCCGCCGCCCCCCGAGCCGCCCATCGCCCTCCGGGTCGAGGTCGAGGCCCTGGGGCGGGAGTGCCGACGAATCGAGGAGTCGCTGAACGGACGCCGCGAGGAGGCCCGGCGCCTCCGGGAGGGTGACCCCGACGCCCTCCGGGCGGAGGTCGAACGGGCCGGCCGGGCCCGGGAGGAGGCCGAGTCCGTGCTCCGGGAAGGGGAGGAGCGGGCCGCCGGTGCCACCGCCCGGCGCGAGGAGGGCGCCAGGACCGTGAACGAGCTTCGGGCCGCCGAGGCGGAGGCCAACCGCGGGTGGCGGGAGGCCGCCGAGTCGCTCCAGCGTCTTCGCGACCGGTACGAGGAGGAGGAGCAGGCCCGCCGCGACGTCGACCGCCGCGTGGCCGAGGCCGAGCGGGTCCTCCGCGACGGTCACGGCGGCGATCCCGCCGAGGCCGTGGCCGAGCTCGGCGAGGACGACACGGTGCCGGCGCTGCGGAAGCGGTCCGACCTGGTGGCCCGGCGGATGGCGCTGCTGGGACGGGTGAACCTGGTCGCGGCCGAGGAGTACCGCGAGCTCCAGGAGCGTCACGACTTCATGCGCCGGGAGATCGACGACGTCCACGCCGCTCGCCGCGACCTCCAACAGGTGGTCCGGGAGGTCGACCGAAAGGTGGTCGAGATCTTCGACGCCGCGTTCCAGGACGTCGCCCGGGAGTTCGAGGAGCTCTTCTCCCAGCTGTTCCCCGGTGGCGAGGGGAGGATCACTCTAACCGAGCCGGACGAACTCCTGACCACCGGGGTGGAGATCGAGGCCAGGCCGGGACGCAAGCGGGTGAAGCGGCTGTCCCTGCTCTCCGGCGGGGAGCGGGCCCTGACCGCCCTCGGCTTCCTGTTCGCCATCTTCCGAGCCCGGCCCTCGCCGTTCTACCTGCTCGACGAGGTGGAGGCCGCCCTCGATGACATCAACCTCCACCGCTTCCTCGAGCTGATCAAGGGGTTCGCCGGGACCTCCCAGGTGATCCTGGTGACCCACCAGAAGCGCACCATGGAGGCGGCCGACGTCCTGTACGGGGTCTCGATGGGCACTGACGGGGCCTCCAGGGTCATCGCCCAGCGCGTGGCCGAGGCCGTCCCCGGCGGGCCTCGGGTATAACGGTCCCCGCGATGCCGAGCGGCGTGGGCCTCGAGCTGATCCTGGTGTTCGTCCTGCTGGTTCTGCTCGCGCTGGCGTTCGTGGTCGGCCGGCGGATGCGGGAGAAGCCCATCCCATCCGAGCCACGCCGGCGCCGGGAGGGCCTGGCGGATCGCGTCCGCAAGCTCGTCGGGAGGGATCGGCTGACCGACGAGGACTGGGGGTGGCTCCAGGAGGGGCTGATCCGCGCCGATGCCGGGCCGAAGGCGGCAGCCGAGATCGTGACCCGGGCCCGGGAGCGGTACGAGCCGGGACAGGATCCCCGGACGCTGCTTGCGGAAGAGGTGGCGGAGATCTTCCACGGCGATCGGCGGTTCGCGCTGCCCGACGACCTGGCCGTGGTCCTGGTGGTCGGGGTGAACGGCACCGGGAAGACCACCACGATCGGCAAGCTGGCCCACCGGTTGAAGAACGAGGGCCGGTCCGTGGCGGTGGCCAACAGCGACACGTTTCGGGCCGCCGCGTCAGAGCAGGTCGGTGAGTGGGCGAAGCGGGCCGGCGCCGACCTGGTGGCCCAGGAGCGGGGGGCCGATCCGGGGGCCGTGGCCTTCGACGCGGTCGAGGCGGCCAGGGCTCGAGGCCGGGACGTGCTGATCGTGGACACCGCCGGCCGGCTCCACTCGAAGCAGCCGTTGATGGACGAGCTGGCCAAGATGAAGCGGGTGCTGGAGAAGGCTTCCGGGAGGCCTCCCGACGAGGTCCTGCTGGTGATCGATGCCACCACCGGACAGAACGGGCTGGCGCAGGCGAAGGCTTTCGAGGAGGCGGCCGGGGCCACGGGCGTGGTGCTGACCAAGATGGACGGGACCGCCAGGGGTGGCATCGTGCTCTCCGTCCGCGAGGACCTGGGTCTCCCGGTCAGGTTCGTCGGAACCGGGGAGCGGCTCGAGGATCTCCACCCGTTCGATCCGACCTCGTTCGCCGACTCCCTCATCCGGGGCTGAGCTCCGGCCCGCAGGCTGCCTCACTGAGGCCATGGTTCTCCGGCGAGAGAAATGAGCGGCATCGTCCGACAGAGAAATGGATCGATCCGGTCGACTACGTGATCGCGGCCACGTGTGAGGACCCGGACGTGCCGCCGTGGACCTCTACGTCCGGCCGATGATCACTGGCCTTCGGCCGCCGTGATGAGCCATCGGTAGACTGGGCTGCCGATGTTCGAGCAGCTCACCGAGCGGTTCGGCGCCGTCTTCAAGAAGCTCCGGTCCCGGGGGAAGCTCCACCCCAAGCAGGTGGATGCGGCGCTCGGGGACATCCGGGAGGCCCTTCTCGATGCGGATGTGGCGGTCGAGGTGGCCGACGCCTTCCTGGCCCGGGTCCGGGATCGGTCGCTGTCCGAGGAGGTCATGAGGTCGCTGACGCCCGGCCAGCAGGTCGTGAAGGTCGTGCGCGACGAGCTGACCGAGACCCTCGGCGGAGAGCACCGGCCGTTCGTGGTGCCCTCGGCCGATCCGGCCGTGGTGATGATGACCGGCCTCCAGGGCTCGG
>JBOGWD010000232.1:0-10471 GCA_050693275.1 Actinomycetota bacterium
TCGAGCCGAGCACCGGCCGCGGACGTCAGGCCCGCCGTCGGGCCGTGTCGAGGAACCGGTCGCGGTCCACGATCACCCGGACGTGCTCGCCCCGGGCCACCGGGCCGGCGCCGTCGGTGACCTCGAACCGGAACCGCAGGCGACGGCCGTCGACCTCGTCGAGCGCCGCGGTGGCCGTGACGGTGGCGCCGACGGGGGTCGGCGCGACGTGGTCCAGCCTGACCGAGGCGCCCACGGAGGCCGTGCCGAGCTCGAGCGCGTCGGCCACGGCCGCCACGGCGGCGGCCTCGACCAGGGCCAGGACCGCCGGCGTGCCCAGGACCGGCACGTCGCCGGACCCGAGCCGCTCCGCGGTCATCTCGTCGGTGACGGTCTCCTCGACGGTGGCCTGCAGCCCGGGCTCGAGCATCATGGGTAGGCTATCGCTCGCCGCATGGACGGACCCGCCGCGACGATCGCCCTGGTGCTGGCCGAGACGGCCGCCGGCGGCACCGTCCTGCTCTGGCTCGGCCGCGTCTGGGGCTCGGTGAAGCGGGGCTTCTTCGTCCTGACCGGATCCGCCGCGCTGGCCGCCGCGCTCCTGGCCACGCTCGCGACCGCGTCGGCGGCGCCGGATCCGGCGGGGGAGGCCGCCCGGACCGCCGTGGCCCTGGCCGGGGGGGCCTCGGCCGTCCTGGGGCTCTCGGTGGCGGCGCTGGTGCTGCGGCTCGACACCGTCGGGTGGGCGCTCGGCCTGCTGTCGATCCCCGCGACGGTGGCAATGCTGGCCGGTTTCGCCGCGGCGGCCCCGACCGGCTTCGTCCCGGCCTTCCTCCAGCTCCTGGCCGGGGCGGCGTTCATGGGAGCGGTGATCGACGGGCTGCTGCTGGGACACTGGTACCTGACCGATCGCCGTCTCCCCCGGGACCACATCCGCCGCTATTCGGTGATGCTGATCGTGGCGGTGGCCCTGGAGGGGATCACCCTGGCCGTCCTCGGCTTCGGGTCGACCGACCCGGCCGCCGTCCGGGGCTTCAGTCCCCTGCTGGGGATCTCCGGGCTGACCACGTGGCTGGCCCTGGGGATGGTGGCGTGCACCGCGCTGATCGCTGTGCTGATCCGGGCGAGCCTCCGGGGGGAACGGGCCCGGGCCGTCCAGGCTGCCACCGGCTTCTTCTACCTCGCGGTCATCACCGCGCTGACCGCCGAGATGGCCGCCAAGGTCGGGTTCCTCGCCTAGATGGCCGGTCCCGCGGTCGTGGCCCTGTCGGTGGGCGGCCCCCTGGCCGTGGCCGGCGCGTGGCTGGTCGTCCGGGCAGGCCTGGTGACCGTGTGGACGGCGATGGGCGTCACGCTCGGCGTCCTCGGCATCCTCGCGGTGGCCACGGGGGAGCCCCGGGCGGCCACCGAGCTCGGGCCGTGGTGGGACCTGGTCATGGGCGTGCTGGCCGGCGTGGCCCTGTACGGAGCCACGGCCGCGTTCATGGCCGTGGCTGGGCGCTGGCCGCCCCTGGCCCGGCAGGCCGCCGAGCTCTACGGGAACCGCCGGGACGTGTCCCCCGCACGTGCGCTGGGCATCTCGGTGCTGCTGACGGCGCCCGGCGAGGAGCTCCTGTGGCGCGGCGTCGTTCAAGGAGCGCTGGAGTCGGCCTTCGGGCTGTACGCGGCGGCGTCGCTGGCCTGGCTCGCCTACGTCGCGGCCAACGCCGTGAGCGGCAGCCTGCCGATCGCCCTGGGGGCGGCCGTCGGCGGGGCGGCCTGGACGGCCCTGGCCGCGTGGACGGGCGGCGTGGTGGCCAGCATCGCGTGTCACGCCGTGTGGACCGGGCTGATGATCCTGCTCCCGCCGGTGCCCGGGGCGCGGCGGTGAGCGAGCTGCCCGGGGATGCCCGGGAGATCCTCGTTCGCGGGACGCTCTGTCACCTGGCGGCGCCCTCCCCGGCCGGCCCGCACGTCACGCCGGTGGTGTTCGTGCTCGACGGGGATCGCCTGTGGGGGACGACCGGCCGCGGCACGACCAAGGCCCGGCGGTGGCGCCGCGACGCCCGGGCGGCGGGGCTGGTGCGCGCGGGGGACCGCTGGGTGACCTTCCGGGGCCCGGTGACCACCTACGACCTCCTGGACCCTTCCAGGTGGTCCGACTCTCTCCGCCGGATCCCCCAGCTCACCAGGGCCTCGGCCCGATACACCCTCAAGAACGCGCGGTTCTTCGCCGGGTACGCGCGGGACGCGCCCCGGGTCCCGCTGGCGTGGACCCCTCCGGCCAGGGTGCTCTTCTCCGTCGACCTCGAGGCCGGCGCGGTCCTGCGGGAGGGCCGGGCGGCGGAGCGGTGGGGCCGGTGGGGGCGTCGGACGGAAACGTCGAGCGACTACCGGGCGGCCCGGTCGGGCCTGCCGAACGGCGGCCTGCCTCGGGAGGTCCGGGAGCTCCTGGCGGAACGGGGCCAGGGCACCATCGGCCTCGAGGGCCGGGTCGGCCCAGTGGTCCTTCCGGCGGCGTGGGTTCGTTCCGGCGGCACGTTCCTGGCCGTCCTCCCCCGGCCCCTGCTGGCGCTGTCCGCAGCCCGGGGCGAGGGTCGGGCCTCGCTGGTCGTCGACCACGCCTCCACGTGGCGCGCGGCGGAGATGCGTGGCGCGCTCGTTCGGGGCATGGCCGACGCGTTCGTTCCCGGCGGCCTCCGCGCCGGGGCTCGTTCGCTGGCCGGGGCGATCCGCGACGCCGCCGAGACGATCCCGGATCCGGCCGTGGTTCGGCTCCGCGCGCGGACCGTGGTCTGGTGGGAGGGCTGGTCCAGCGGTACGGTTGGGCGATCGTGAGCCTGATCCGCGAGTCGATCGTCGTCGACGCGCCCCCCCAGGATGTGTGGACGGTGGTCGCGGACCCCCGCAACCTGCCCCGGTGGAACCGGTTCATCCGGGCCGTGCACGACGTGCCCGACGACGGGCTGCGTGAGGGCGCCAGGTACTGGACCGACCTGGGCGGGCTCGGCGTCTCGGTCCGGGTCCGGGCCGACGTCGAGGAGCTCGACCCTCCCAGGTACTCTCGGGTGCGGCTCACCGGGCCGGTCGACGCCGTGGTCAGGACGTGGATCCGCCCGGCGGGGTCGAGGCGGTCGCGCCTGGAGCACGAGGTCGAGTACCGCCTGCGAGGCGGGGCCGTCGGCGAGCTGCTCGCCCGGACCGTGCGGCTCCTCGGCGGGCGGGCCCTGCTCCGGCGGGGGATCCGGGCCCAGAAGCGCCAGGTCGAGGAGGGCTAGCTCGACCCGCCCTCGCCCAGGCGACGCTCCAGCTCTCGGATGTACTTCTTCGTGTTCCTCCGAGCGGGCCGGCCCAGCAGGAACGCGACCAGGGCCCCGATGAGCGCGCACCCCAGGAACACCCAGATCAGTCGAACCTCGGCGGTGGCGAACACCAGGTCCACGGTCACCTCGCGAGAGTTGCCCGCCACGAAGATGATGAACAGGATCACCAGTACCAGCCCGACGATGACCCTGACGATCGTGCCCCGGTCCCGCCGCTTCGGTGCCGACGCCGGCACCGGTGCGGCCTGGGAGCTCCCGTCCTGGCGACGTCCCTCCGGTTCCACGCGCGTCTCCTCCCCTTCGGCGTCGCCATTATGATTGCCCGGCCGTGGCTCTGAGAACCCTTCGCGAGGACCCCCGCATCGCGGCGGCCGCTCCTCGCCGCCGCCTCGGTCGGGAGCGAGCGCTCGTCCTGGCGGGCGGCGCCCTCGTCGTGGCCCTGGCCACGATCCGGGGCAGGGGTCGGACCCTGGACGAGCGGCTGTTCGGCTGGGCGAACGGCCGCCTGCACCATCCCGCCCTCGACACCCTCTTCCGCGACGTCACCGAGATGGGCTCGCTGTGGGCCTCGGCCGCCGCCGCCGGGGCGATGGCCGCGGGGGGCCGCAGGCGGGAGGCCACCGACGCCCTCGGCGCGGCCACCGCGATGTGGGCCCTGGGCCAGGGGCTCAAGCGGGCCTTCCGCCGGCTCCGGCCGTACGAGTCCGAGCGTCCGGGGCGGCTGGTGATCGGGAGACCCCGAGGGGCTTCCTGGCCCAGCTCACACCCGGCCACCCTGCTGGCGTTCGTCTCCGTGGCCGGCCGAGACCTCGGGCTGTCCCGGGGCTCCCGCCGCGCCCTGACCGGCCTGGCCGGGGTGGTGGGGGCCTCCCGCGTGTACCTCGGCGTGCACTACCCGGCCGACGTCGTGGGTGGCCTCCTGCTCGGCCGGGCCGTGGCCGAGGCGTGGAGCCGGGCCGTGTCCCCACGGGTCCTCGGATAGACTTCCTCGCCGTGAACCTTCTCGCGGTGATCGGGTGGCCGATCCTCGACCGGATCCGTCTCGGTCCGGTGGCGGTCTCCCCGCACGGCCTGGGGATCGCCATCGGGTACCTGGCCGGGTCGTGGTGGATGCTCCGCGAGGGTCGGAAACGCGGCCTGTCCGAGGACCATGTCGGCACGATCCTGCTGTGGGCCCTGGTGGGAGCGATCGTCGGGGCCCGGCTGTTCTACGTCATCGGGCACTTCAGCGAGTTCGATTCCATCGGCGAGATGCTGGCCATCTGGCGCGGCGGCATCAGCCTGATCGGCGGCATCGCCGGAGCCGTCATCCTGGCCTACCCGTTCATGCGCCGGTACGGCTACCGGTTCCTGCAGGTGATGGACTCCGCCGCCATCGGCCTGGCCTTCGGGATATTCGTCGGCCGCATCGGCGACCTGATCATCGGCGACCACCTCGGCAAGCCGACCGACTTCTTCCTCGGCTTCGGCTACCGGGGCGGCCGGCTGCCGGGGCCGTGGTTCGAGACCGGGCCCGGCGAGTGGGTGGCTCGCCTGGCCGGTGGGTTCACCGAGAGCCTCTCCCGCGAGGGGGCCGGCCTGGTCGACCGGAACGGCGCGCTCGTGGCCGAGGGCGCCGGGGTCCATCAGACAGCGCTCTACGACTTCGTCATCGCCCTGGGCCTGTTCCTGTTCCTGTCCTGGCTGAGCCGACGGCCTCGCCGAGAGGGCGTGCTGATCATGTCGTTCGCCATCTGGTACGGGCTGGGCCGGGTCGTCACCGATCTCCTCCGGATCGACAAGACGTTCTTCGGCCTCACCGGCAGCCAGTGGACCTCGGTCGCTGCCGTGGTCATCTCGGTGGTCATGCTGGTCCGGTTCGCCCGCCGGCCCCTGCCCGAGACCGAGCCCGTGGCCGTCTCCGCCGGGTCGCCCGACGGCGAGGAACGGACCACGGACTTCACCCCGCCCCCCGAGCCGGGTACCACCGAGCGCCACGACCGCTGACCCCCCGAGGGCTCGGATGGGGGAGATTCTACCCGGGGGCGACCGTCAGCGGGAGCGACTTCCCGACCCGGGTCCTGGCCCGGCGGGTCAGGTCGCGGGCGATCTCCCGAAGGGCCACGGCCGCGGGCGAGTCGGGCTGGTGCAGGACCACGGGTCGCCCGGCGTCCGCGCCCTCGCGCAGCGAAACCTGCATCGGGACGGCTCCCAGGACGGGCACGCCCAGCGCATCGGCCGTCGTCTTCCCTCCGCCCGAGCCGAACACGTCGGTGATCTCCCCGCAGTGGGGACACACGAAGCCGGACATGTTCTCGATCACGCCGAGGAGCTTCAGCCGGACGTTCGGGTGCTGGGCCATCCGGCCGGCCCGCTCGGCCACCTTGCTGGCGGCATCCTGCGGCGTGGTCACCACGACCATTGAGCCGCTGGGGAGGAACGTGGCCAGCGACAGCGACACGTCCCCGGTGCCCGGGGGCATGTCGACGAGCAGCACGTCGAGCTCGCCCCAATAGACATCGCCCAGGAACTGCTGGAGGGCCTTGTGGAGCATCGGGCCGCGCCAGATCACCGGGGTCTCGTCGGAGACGAAGAACCCCATCGAGATGACCTTCACGCCGTGGACCTCGAGGGGCAGGATCATGTTGTTGAAGCCGACCGGTGTCCCGGACACGCCGAGCATCCGGGGGATCGAGAAGCCCCACACGTCGGCGTCGAGCACCCCCACCCGGAGGCCCTCGGCCGACATGGCGGCGGCGAGGTTCGCGGTCACGCTGGACTTGCCCACGCCGCCCTTCCCGGAGGCCACCGCGATGACCTCGGTGTCGCCGGTGGTGAAGAAGGTCTGCTGCTCGGACTGGCCGCCCCGGAGCTGGGTGACCAGCGACTCCCGCTGGTCGCCCGACATCTCCCCCAGGCGGACCTCGACGCTCCGCACGCCCTCGAGGGGCGCCACGGCGGAGGTGACGTCCTGGTTGATCCGGTCGCGCAGGGGACAGCCGGCGATCGTCAGCAGCACGTGGACGCGGACGTCGCCCTGGGGCGAGACCTCGATGCCCTGGAGCATCCCCAGCTCCTCGATCGGCTTGCCGATCTCGGGGTCGAGGACGTTCCGGAGCGCCGCTCGGACCTGTTCCTCTGTGGCCACGACCCCATATTATCCTGATTCGGACCGTGCTTAACGGTCGAACCCAGGCGGGAGGCGGAGGCGGTGGCCACGAAGGGCCTGGAGATCCACAAGGCGCTCGCCGACGATACCCGGTTCCGGCTGTATCGGTACCTTCGCCTGGTCGACCGGCCGGTGTCGGTCCGGGAGATGTCCCGCCGGCTCTCCCTCCACCCGAACACCCTTCGGCCCCATCTCCGCCGGCTCGAGGAGGCGGGGCTGGTGTCCCACCAGGTCCGGAAGACCGCCGGGGTGGGCCGGCCCCAGACCCAGTACCGCGCCGTCGAGCCGGTGGGCGACGAGGGGCGCGACTTCCGTCTCCTGGCGGAGATGCTGTGCGGCCTGCTGAGGACGAAGCGGGACATCGATCGGGCCACCGGCCTGGCTCGGGAGTGGGGGGGGTACCTGGTGGCCCAGGGGGGACCGAAGCCCGGCATCCGGCTCCCGGCCCGCCAGAACATGGCCCGGCTCCAGGAGGCCATGGCCAAGGCTGGGTTCGAGCCCCGGTTCCGTCGCAGCGGCCGCTCGGTGGAGGTGACCCTGCGGGCCTGCCCGTTCCGCGACCTCGCCGACGACTACCGCGACCTGGTGTGCTCTCTCCACCGGGGCCTGGTCGAGGGGATGCTGGGCGGCCTGAAGCCTCCGATGGGGCTCCGGGAGTTCAAGCCGTTCGCGGAACGCGGCGTGTGCCGCCTGGCCGCGTCGCCTCGGTGACCGCCCGATAATGGAGCCGTGACAATCTCCCGGCGGCGGCCTTCCGTATCCCCTACACGGGGGCCCCGGTGAACGAACTCCCCGGCCCGCTCACCCCCCAGGCGGAGCAGGAGCTGATGCGCCGGTTGATCTCCGGAGACGAGGATGCCGTCCGGGCGCTGTACGCCCGGTTCGGGCGGCCCGTGTTCGGGATGGGGCTGCGCATGCTGGGCAGCCCGGGGGCCGCGGAGGAGCTCGCCCAGGACGTGTTCGTGGCCGCGTGGCGGAAGGCGGGCCGGTACGACGCGGCCCGGGGCCGCCTCTCCACGTGGCTGATGGCCATCGCCCACAACCTGGCCGTGGACCGGCTCCGCCGGGAGGCCGGGCGGATCCCCACGGCCGTGGACGGGCTCGAGGAGCTGGCCGAGGTCGCCGCCCTTGACCAGGAGGAAGCCGTGCTGGCCCGGGAGGACCTCCGGCGGGTGCTGGCCGACCTGTCCCTCGGCGAACGGCGCCTCCTCCACCTCTCCTACTTCCGCGGCTGGACCGCCAGGGAGATCGCCGAGGCCGACGGGATCCCCCTGGGCACCGTGAAGACACGGCTCCGCGCCGCGCTGATCAAGCTTCGCAAGGTCCACGGGAAGGCCGAGGGATGACCGCTCACCCGGACTGCGCCGACGTACGCCAGGACCTCCCGGAACACGCGCTCGGCGTCCTCTCGGAGGCCCGGCGATCGGTCGTGTCCGAGCACCTGGCCTGGTGCGCCGGGTGCCGGAAGGAGTCGGCAGGGCTCGCCGAGGGCGCCGCGGTGGTGGGCCTGACCTCCCGCGAGGAGCCGGACCCCGGCCTGGAGGAGCGGGTGGTCGGCGCGGTGCTCCGCCGGGCCGGGCGGGGGCGCCGGGCGGGCCCACGGATCGCCGTGGTCCTGGCGGCCGCGGTGGCGATGGGATCGGTGGCGCTGGCCGGGGCGCTGGCGGGGAGGGTCAGCAGGTTGGAGGACGCCGCCGCGTTGGCCCGGGGCCGGGCGGACGCCGCGGCCCGCGGGTTCGAGGAGGTCCTGAAGGACGTGGGCGGGTCGGTCCCGGTCCTGTCCGCGCCGCTCCTGGCCGAGGCGGGTGACGGCGGCGGGCGAGCCCTCTTGTTCGATGCGCCGGAGGGCCGCGACTTCGTGCTGGTCGTCGTGGGCGGTCTCTCCCCCGCTGGGGACCCGTACCTGGCCTACCTGGTCTCGCCGTCGGGGCGGCGGCTGGAGGTGGGACGCCTCCGGGGGTCGGGGCCCGACCAGCTCTCCCGCTACCGGTTCATCGCCGACCTGGCCGGGGCCCGCGACCTCGTGGTGGTCGACCGGACCGGCACGACCGTCGTCCGGGCCACCTTTCCCCCGGCCTGATCCCGGCCGCTCGATATGATGCGGCCGTGGCCGGCGTGACCGACCTCGTCGGCGTGGGCCTGGCCGGCGGCCAGGGCGTCCGGGCCCGGCCGCTCACCCTGAAGGCGCCGGGGTACCTCCGATCGAAGGCGGCCATGGCGTTCCTGGGCCGCCGCCTGATCCGGTGGGTGGTGGAGATCCTGTCGGCGGAGGGGATCAAGGAGTACTACCTGATCGCCCACGGCAAGGAGAACCGGTACCAGATCAAGGTCCTCCTGGGCTACGGAGAGCCGCTCGGGGTCGACGTGGTGTACTCGCCGGTCAAGTTCGACGCGCTGTCCACCGGGAGCGCCGACTCCACGCTGCGGCTCCTCGACCACTGGGACATCGACCGCCCCGCCCTGGTGTTCCCCACCGACTCGATCATCGACTTCGACCTCGAGCCGATGGTCCGGGCCCACCAGGAGACCGGCGCCGCGGTGACCATCGCCGCCATGACCCGGGCTCCGGCCGAGGTGGCGGAGAAGTACGGGGTGATGCTCACCGACCCCACCGCCCGGATCTTCGAGTTCGTGGAGAAGCCCACGCTCGCCGAGCTCCGGGAGCACCTCAGGGTCACCGATCCGGCCGAGTTCGACCGGCTGCCGCTGCTGACCAACGCCGGCTTCTATCTCCTGGACACCCGGGTCATGCGGGAGGTCGCCGGGCGGCCCGAGATCCGGGCCATGCGGGCCGAGCGACTCGACTTCGGCAAGGACCTGCTTCCCTGGCTGGTCTCCGAGGGCTACCCGGTGTACGGGCATCCGGTCCGCCGGATCGGCGACCTGGGGAACGTCGAGGATTACGTGGAGACGATGGTGGACGTCCTCCACGGCCGGTTCGAGTCGGTGGCCAGGCTGATGGGACCGCCCTACGACCCCGAGCAGAACGTGTGGATCGCCCCCGAGTCGCTCCACCTCCGGGACGACCGGAGCGGCAAGAGCCTCCAGGAGAAGATGGCCGAGGGCCTGGTCACGATCGGACCGGACGTGCGGATCGGCAGGTACACGGAGATCGGGCCGGGCGTGGTGATCACCGAGTCGAACCTGGACGACGACGTGGAGGTGCGCGAGGGGGCGTACGTGGCCCGATCCCAGATCCGGGACGGGGCCATCGTCGGCCCGGGGGCGACCGTGCGGAACTCGGTGGTCGGCTCGATGAGCGAGGTGCAGTCGGCGCAGGGACGGGCCACGGTGATCGAGGACTTCGTGGCCCTGGGGGACGAGGTCGTCGTGGCCCCGGGCGTCCGGCTGGCCGGTGGCATCAGCGTCTACCCCCGGCTCAAGGTCCCCGCGGGGATCCGGGTGCCCTCCGGCGGGGAGCTCACCTCGCCCCAGGACGTCATCGATCTCCTGTAGCCGTGCGCATCGGACTGGCGCTGCCTCATTACGACTTCTCCCGCCCGGACGGCGCGCCGGTCACCTGGGCCGGCCTGTCGGAGGCGGCTCGACGGGCCGAGACGCTCGGGTTCGACTCGGCGTGGATCTCGGACCATCTCTTCCTGTCGCTGGCCCGGTACGGGGGACCGGACGAGCCGTACGGGTCCCCGGAGGCCATGACGGCGCTGGCCGGGCTGGCCGCCGTCACCGGGCGGATCCGCCTGGGCACGCTGGTGCTGAGCGCCGGGTTCCGACATCCGGCCATCCTGGCCAAGGCCGCGGTCACCGTGGACCTGCTGTCGGAGGGCCGCCTCGACGTCGGCCTGGGAGCGGGCTGGTACGAGGACGAGTACCGCGCGTTCGGCTACCGATTCGGCTCCGTGGGGGAGCGCTTCGAGATCCTGGAGGAGACCGTCGAGGTCCTGTCGCTCATGTTCGGCGAGAAGGAGCCGGTGAGCTGGGAGGGGAAGCACTTCCGGCTCGACGAGGCCTACTGCCGCCCGCGCCCCAGGCAGCGGCCTCGACCGCCGCTGTGGGTGGGAGGCAAGGGCGGGCCGCGGCTGGC
>JBOGWD010000233.1:0-10717 GCA_050693275.1 Actinomycetota bacterium
GGGGAGGGGCCGGCGGACCCGGGGGCGGTGTCGGGGGCTGCCCCGGCGGCGGAGGCGGTGGCCGCGGCCGGCCGGGGCTGGTCGGGGAGTCTCCGGCGCTCACGGGCGCCATTTGTAGCACCCACTCGCGGGGCCGTAAAGGATGAGCATGAAGGCCGGGCTCAGCCGATCCGCGCCGCGATCGCTCCGGCGACCTCGTCCGTGGTGGCCGACCCCCCCATGTCCGGGGTGAGCGCCCGTCGGTCCTCCAGCAGGTCGGCCACGGCGCGCTCGACCCGCGTCGCGGCGGTGGCCTCGGCCAGATGGCTGAGCATCATCGTGGCCGACAGGATCATGGCCAGTGGGTTGGCCACCCCCTTCCCGGCGATGTCCGGGGCGCTCCCGTGGACGGGCTCGAACACCGCGTACTCCCAGCCGAGGTTGGCCCCCGGGGCCACGCCCAGGCCGCCCACCAGGCCGGCGGAGAGGTCGGAGATGATGTCGCCGTACAGGTTGGGCAGGAGGAGGACGTCGAGGCTCTCCGGCTCCCAGGCCAGCCACATGGCCAGCTCGTCCACCTGCAGCTCCCGGACGTCGACGTCGGGGAACTCCTCGGCCACCTCGAGGGCGGTGGCCAGGAACACGCCGTCGGAGTACTTCATGATGTTCGCCTTGTGGCCCACCGTGACGTGCTTGCGGCCGTGCCGCCTCGCGTACTCGAGGGCGAATCGGACGACGCGGCGGGTTCCGGTGACCGAGATCGGCTTCACCGTGACGCCGGCGTCCTCGGGCACTCGGTAGCCGGCCAGATCGACGAGAGCCACGCGGAGCCGCTCGGTCTCCGGCGCACCCCGCTCGAACTCGATGCCCTGGTAGAGGTCCTCGGTGTTCTCTCGGATCGTGACCAGGTCGACGCCGGGATGTCTCGTCGGGATCCCGGGGAAGTGCCTGGCGGGCCGAACGGCGGCGAAGAGGTCGAGCTCCTGCCGGAGTGCGACGTTGACGCTCCGGAACCCGGTGCCGACCGGCGTGGTGATCGGTCCCTTGAGCGCTGTCCGGGACGCACGCACCGCGTCGATGACGCGCCCCGGCAGGGGTGTCCCCTCGCGTTCCAGGACCGCGGCCCCGGCTGCCTGGAGATCCCATTCGATCTCCACGCCGGTCGCATCCACCACCATCCTGGCGGCGTCCGCCACCTCCGGGCCGATGCCGTCGCCGGGGATCAGCGTGACGCGGTGGCGCACGCCGCCAGCGTACCAGGGGGGTTGGACCGCGCTACGAGGCCTTCTTGCCGTCCACGGCCCTACGGAGCTGCTCCTTGTTCATCCTGGAGCGGCCCTTGACGCCCATGTCGCGGGCCTCCTCGTAGAGCTGGTCGCGGGTCCGGCCTCGAGGAGCCGAGCGATGAGCTCGCCTCCCACCTCGCCGGCCCGACGAGATGTCCGTCCTCGACAGCCGGGAGCTCTCCTCGGCCTCCCACGCTGCGGGCCCGCTCCTTGTTCACGGTGCGAGCGGCGATCTCCTCGGCCCGGTCCTCGCCGGCCCCGCGCTCCTTGGCGCTCTCCTTGATGTGCTCGTACTGACGCTCCCGCTTCTCGCTCCATGCTTCCTGGGGCATGCCGCCACCTCCTCTCTTCCGCTGGAACCCGCGCCATCCATCGGTCAAACAGACAGGTCGCGCGGGTAAGAATGGTCCCGCCAAGCGAAGGGAGGACAGATGGCGGAGGAAGAGCTCCAACCGATGCCGACGAGCCCGGAACCGTCCGGACTCCGCCGGCTCCGACGGTCCAGGGCGGGACGGCGGGCCATCCTGGCCGTGCTGGCGGCGATCCTGGTGCTGGCGGCGGCCAACGTCCTGGGCCTCCGGGTCGGGGCCGTGACCGCGGCTGGCGGCGGGTATCGGATCGCCGTGACGTACGCGGAGGTGAGCCGGCCGGGCCTGGCCACCCCGTGGGGGATCGAGGTCCGACGCGAGGGGGGCTTCGACGGGCCGATCCGGATCGCCACGAGCCGCGCATACCTGCACCTGTTCGACTACAACGTCGTCCATCCTCAGCCGGCGCAGGAGACCGGCACGCCGGAGGTGGTGATCTGGGAGTTCGATCCGCCGCCGGGCGACACGTTCCGGGCATCCTTCGACGGACGGCTCGAGCCGTCCGAGCACCTCAGCCAGTTCGCCGCGACCTCCGTGCTCGAGGATGACCTGCCGGTCGTGACCGTCCACTACACGACGAGGGTGGTGCCGTAGATGGAGATCGTCATCCGAGCAACCATCGTCTACTTCCTCATCTGGATCCTCATCCGAGCCCTGGGCAAGCGAGAGCTGGCGCAGCTGGGCGTCTTCGAACTGGTCCTGTTGGTGACCATCGGGGATCTGGTGCAGCAGGGGGTCACCCAGGAGGATTTCTCGGTGACCGGCGCGCTCCTGGCCATCGGCACCCTGGGCTTCTGGATCCTGATCTCCTCGTACGTGAGCTTCCGGTTCGCCGGGACCAGGGGATTGATCGAGGGGAAGCCCGTGATTGTGGTACGGGACGGCCGGGTGCAGCGGGAGGCCCTCCGGATCGAGCGGGTGACCGCCGACGAGCTCCTCGACGCCGCTCGGGAGCAGGGGATCGCCGACCTCCGGGACGTCACGTTCGGCGTGCTCGAGGCGAGCGGGAAGTTCTCGTTCCTCACGTTCGCCGACGTGGATCGGCGTCGCCGCATCGCCGGTCAGGAACACGAGGCGAGGTGAGGCTCAACCGTAACGGTCGAACATGCTGGCCCGCTTGACCTCCTGGATCGCCTTGGTGACCTTGATCCCGCGAGGGCAGGCCTCGGTGCAGTTGAAGACTGTCCGGCACCGGAACACCCCGGTCTTCTCGCCGAGGATCTCCAGCCGCTTCCGGGCGCCGTGGTCGCGGCTGTCGAAGATGAACCGGTGGGCGTTGACGATGGCGGCGGGGCCCACGTATCCCTCGTCTCCCCAGAAGATGGGGCATGAGGTCGTGCACGCCGCGCACAGGATGCACTTGGTCGTGTCGTCGAACCGCTCCCGTTCCTCGGGCGACTGGAGCCGTTCCCTGGCCGGCGGCTCTTCGTCGTTGATGAGGTGGGGGAGCATCTTCGTGTAGCCCTCGAAGAAGGTGTCCATGTCGACGATGAGGTCCTTGAGGACCCGGAGCCCCCGGATCGGCTCCACCGTGACCTTCGGCGCCACGTCCTTCACTAGGACCTTGCACGCCAGGTCGTTCTTCCCGTTGATCACCACGGCGTCCGAGCCGCAGATGCCGTGGGCGCAGGACCGCCGGAGCGCCAGGGTCCCGTCATGGCGCCACTTGACCTCGTGGAGGGCCTCCAGCACGTGGTCCCAGGGCTCCATGTCGACGGTGAACTCGTCCCACCAGGGGTCCTGGCGGACCTCGGGGTTATACCGGCGGATCCGAAGCGTTAGCTCCATGGTCTTCCCGCCCGATCCTCCCGGATCGACGTCCCCCAGATCATACCGATGGATGCCGGATCCCTCAGATCCGGAGCAGGACCCAGATCGTGAACGCCATCCCAAGCGTCGCGGTCCCGTAGCACAGCGTCGCCACGAGCCGCTTCCGTCCGTGGATCCCAAGCTGGTGATGGATCACGTAGCGGAACCGGTGGGCCCAGTGATAGAGGGGCAGGACCACCAGGATGCCCAGGTAGACCTTGGCGAGCGGATGGCGGGCGAAGTCCAGCGTCCGCTCATAGGACAGGGCATCGTCGGGGAGCCATCCGGCGGCGAAGGCGATCCCCAGGATCGCCACGTGGATCGGGATGAGGAAGGCGGTGACCATCCCCCCGGCAGAGAAGAGGGCCCAGAACACGAGGTCCTTGGGGGGGACGGTCAGGTAGAGGTCGGGCTTCTCCTTCTTGGGCTGGACGTCCCACTTTTCGGAGGCGGTGAGGGCTTGCTCCAGGGAGATCCGGCCCGGGTTCTTCCGCCCCTCCTGCGTCACGAGAGGAACAGGGCGTAGAGGTAGAGGATCAGGCCGGACAGCAGCACCCACAGCGCCACGAGCCCGCCGATCACCACCTTCCGGGGCACCACGAGCCGACCGAGGCGGAGCACCAGGATGTGCGAGGTGAGACGGAACCAGGTGGCGGCGTGGTACAGGATCGCGGCGAGGATGACGGCGGAGAGGGCCACGGTCCCCGGCCATTCGAGCCACCGGAGGAACCCCTCGTAGGCCTGGCGGCCCCGGGACAGGGCGAACAGCAACAGGAGCAGGATCACCGAGAAGGCCGCGGCGAACAGGGACGTCGCCTCCCGGGCGGCGAACCTCCGGTACGCTCCGGTGCGAAGCCACCACGCCCGCGAGGGCCGCTTCACGTAGACGGGATACCGGCGCCGCTCCTCGTCCCCCGTTCGGGAGTGGTTCGAGGGGCGGGTCACGTCCGGCCCCGGAACGGCCACACCGCCGCCAGCATCCCCTGAGTGGTCGAGGACACCTTGGTGCGCTGAATCGCCGCGGCCGGGTCGACGTCCTTCGGACACACCACCGAGCACTCTCCCACGAACGTGCAGTCCCAGATTCCCGAGTCCACCCCCAAGACCTCGTCGCGCTGGGAGCGGCCCTGGTCCCGGGAGTCGAGGTCGTAGCGGCGGGCCAGGGCGATGGCCGCCGGACCGAGGAACTCGGGGTCCTGGGCGTACACCGGGCAGGCCGAGTAACAGAGCATGCAGTTGATGCACATGCTGAATTGCTTGTACCGATCGACCTCCTCCGGGGTCTGGAGGTACTCGCCATCCTCGACCCGTCCCTCCTCCTCGCGGATGACCCAGGGCTTGACCTCCTTCAGCTTCTCCAGGAAGTCGGTGATGTCCACCACGAGATCCCGGATCACCGGGAAGTTCTCCAGAGGCTCGACCACGACGGGCTTCGGATGGAACTCCCGCAGGAACGTCGAGCAGGTGAGCCGGGGCACACCGTTCACCATCATGCCGCAGGATCCACAGACGCCCATCCGGCACGACCACCGATAGGTCAGGCTCCCGTCGATGTCGTCCTTGATGTGGTTCAATGCATCGAGGACGACCATGTCCTCCCGGTACGGGACATCGAACTCGTCGAAGTACGGATCGGGACCGCGCTCCGGCCGGTACCTGGCCACCCGCAGGGTCATCGTCCCTTCGTCCATCGGGTCAGTACTTCCGCTCGGCCGGCGGCCACCGGGTAACCGTGACGTCGCCGTACTCGATCCGAGGGCCGTCCGGCGTGGCGAACGCCAGGCTGTGCTTGAGGAACCGGTCGTCGTCACGGTCGGCGTGGTCGCGACGGGTGTGGGATCCGCGGGACTCTCGTCGCTCGAGCCCCGACGCCACGATGGTCTCCGCCACGTCGAGCATGTTCTCGAGCTCCAGGGCCGCCACCAGCTCCGTGTTGAACGCCCGGTCTCGGTCGTCGAGGGTGAGGTCCCGGTACCGCTCCCGAAGCGCGCGGACCTCCTCGACCCCCTCCTTCAGCGACTCCTCGGTCCGGAACACCCCGGCTCCCCTCTCCATGGCGGCCTGGAGGTCCCGGCGGATCGCGCCGATCCGCTCCCGGCCCCTCTCCTTCTCCAGGTACGACGCGAGCAGCCGGTCCTGTTCCGCCTCGGCCAGCATGGCCACGGGGTTCCCCGGCGGCTGCGTGGCGTCGAGCGCGTCCTCCGCCGCCTGCCGCCCCACCCGGGCGCCGAACACCAGGCACTCGGTGAGCGAGTTCGAGCCGAGCCGGTTCGCCCCGTTGATGCTCACGCAGGCGGTCTCCCCGGCGGCGTACAGGCCCGGGAGGCGGGTCCGTCCCATGAGGTCGGTGTCCACTCCTCCCATCATGTAGTGGACCACCGGCCGCACCGGGATCGGCTGATAGACCGGGTCGATCCCGACGAAGTCCCGGGTCAGCTCTCGGACGAACGGCAGCTTCGTGTCGATCGTCTCCTCCCCGAGGTGGCGGACGTCGAGGTGGACGTACTCGCCGTAGGGCCCGTCGAAGGCGTGGCCCTTCTCGATCTCCTGGATGATCGCCCGGGACAGGATGTCCCTGGGTCCGAGCTCCATCTTCGAGGGGATGTAATCCTCGAGGAATCGCCTTCCCTCCTTGTTCACCAGATACCCGCCCTCCCCCCTGGACGCCTCGGTCATGAGGATCCCGGTCCCGGGGAGCCCGGTCGGGTGGTACTGGACCATCTCCATATCCTCGAGGGGGACCCCGGCCCGGTACGCCAGGGCCATTCCGTCGCCGGTGTTGATCGCAGCGTTCGTGGTGAACGAGAAGATCCGCCCGCAGCCTCCGGTGCAGAGGATCACCGCCTTCGCCGTGATGCACCTGACCTCGGAATCGAGGAGGTCGATCGCGGCCACCCCGGCGCACCGCCCGTCCTCCACCAGGAGGCCGGTGACGAAGAACTCGTCGTGGCGGACGACCCGGTCGTACTTCAGCGAGGTCTGGAACAGCGTGTGGAGGAGGTGGAACCCCGTCTTGTCGGCCGCGAACACGGTCCGGTTGACACTCATCCCGCCGAAGGGCCGGACGGACAGCCGTCCGTCCGGCTCGCGGCTCCACGGGCACCCCCAGTGCTCGAGCTGAACGATCTCCGCGGGGGACTCCGCCACGAACGCCTCCACGGCGTCCTGGTCGGCCAGGTAGTCGCTTCCCCGGATCGTGTCGAAGGCATGGAGGTCGAGGCTGTCGTCGTCTGCCATGGCCGCCCCCGCCCCGCCCTCGGCCGACACCGTGTGGCTTCGCATGGGGTAGACCTTCGAGACCAGGGCGACCGAGAGCTGGTCGGAGACCCCGGCGGCGGCGATCGCCGCCCGGAGCCCGGCGGCCCCGCCCCCCACGATGACGACGTCGTGCTCGATCGTCTCCATCAGTATTTCCGCTCCATCGGGATGTACGGACCCATCTTCACCGGCTTGTACTCGAGACGCACGGTGCCGTCCGCCTCCCTGTAGGCCAGGGAGTGGCGGAGCCAGTGGTCGTCGTCGCGGAGCGGATGATCCTCCCGGTAGTGGCCGCCCCGGCTCTCGTCGCGGGCCAAAGCGGCATCCACGAGGGTGTCGGCGCAATCGAGGAGGGCGCCCAGCTCCCACGCCTCCATGAGATCCGTGTTGTACACCTTCCCCTTGTCCTGCACGACCGCGCGGCCGTAGCGCTCCCGAAGACCACCGAGGAGCTCCTGTATCTTTCGGAGCCCCTCCTCGACTCGGACCACGCCGGCCAGGTCGAACATCTGCTCCTGCAGCTGCTCGCGGATGTCGGCCATGTTGTCGCCGCCGGAAGAGGAGAGGAGCCGGTCGAGCTCGCCGGCGGCCTCGGCCTCCGGCCGCTCGGGCAGGTCGGCGGGGTCGGCCTCCCTCGCGTACCGAGCCATGTCCAGGCCGCCTCGTCGGCCGAACACCACGATGTCGAGGAGGGAGTTCGTCCCGAGGCGATTGGCCCCGTGAACCGACACGCACGCGCACTCGCCGGCCGCGTACAGGCCGGGCACCGCGTCCTCGGCCTCTCCGAGAACCACTCGTCCGTCCACGTCGGTGGGGATTCCCCCCATCCCGTAGTGCGCCGTCGGCTGGGTGGGGACCGGGTCCGTGAGCGGTTCCACGCCGAGATAGATCCGGGCGAACTCGGTGACGTCGGGGATCTTCTTCTCGATCACCTCCGGGTCGAGGTGGCGGACGTCGAGGTACACGTAGTCCTTCCCGTCGACCCCGCGCCCCTCCTTGATCTCCTGGTAGATGGCCCGGGAGACCATGTCCCGGGGGGCCAGGTCCTTGATGGTGGGCGCGTAGCGCTCCATGAACCGCTCGCCCTCGCCGTTGAGCAGGATCCCGCCCTCGCCGCGGACGGCCTCCGAGATCAGGATGCCCATCTTGTAGATCCCCGTGGGATGGAACTGGAAGAACTCCATGTCCTCGAGGGGGATCCCCCTCCGGTAGCACACGGACATCCCGTCGCCCGTCAGGGTGTGCGCGTTGGAGGTGATCTTGAAGATCTTCCCGTAGCCGCCCGTGGCGAAGAGCACCGCCTTGGCCCGGAACACGTGGATCCCCCCCGTGGCCAGCTCGTACGCGACCACGCCGGCCGTCCGGCCGTCCACCAGAAGCAGGTCGATCACGTAGAACTCGTTGAAGAATCGCACGTCCCGCTTGACGCACTGCTGGTACAGGGTCTGCAGGATCATGTGGCCCGTGCGGTCGGCTGCGAAGCACGCCCGGCGGACCGGGGCTTCCCCGTGGTTGCGGGTGTGGCCGCCGAACCGCCGTTGGTCGATCTTCCCATCCGGCGTGCGGTTGAAGGGGAGCCCCCAGTGCTCGAGCTCCACCACCCGATCGACCGCCTCCCGGCACATGATCTCGGCGGCGGGCTGGTCGACCAAGTAGTCGCCCCCCTTCACCGTGTCGAAGGCGTGCCACTCGGGGGAGTCCTCCTCGATGTTCCCCAGGGCGGCGCACATGCCTCCCTGTGCGGTCCCGGTGTGGGAGCGGGTCGGATAGAGCTTGGAGATGACGGCCGTGCTGACCTCGCCCGAGGCCTCCAGAGCGGCCCGCAGGCCGGCGCCGCCCGCGCCGACGATGACCGCGTCGTAGACGTGGGTCGTCGTCATCGGCTCAGCGGAACTGGGCCGGATCGAACGTGAACACGATGATCGAGCCGAGCACGAAGAGCGTGAACCCCACGACGGCGAACGCCCAGTTCCAGGCGAGCCGCCGGCCCGGCCGACGGACGTAGTCCTGGATGATCACCCGGGTGCCGTTGACCCCGTGCAGGAGGGCCAGCGAGAGCATCATCCAGTCCCAGGTCCGCCAGAAGGGGCTGGACCACCGGTCGACCACGAAGGAGAAGTTCACTCGGCTCACCCCGGTCTCGAGCACGTGCATGATCAGCACGTGCCCCACCGTCAGGAACAGGAGGAGGATCCCCGAGAGCCGCATGAACAGCCAGGCCCACAGCTCGAACCCCGTCCTGGGCCGCCCTCGGCCCTCGGTCGTCTCGTGCGGCTCGGTGGCGACGGCCATCAGCCGAAGAGCTCCTGGAGGATCCGGCGCCCCATGACCCAGGCGATCGGGCCCATCGACGCCGCGAACAGCACCATCGTCCCCCAGAACAGCCTGACGTGATGGAGCGAGGCGCTCGGCCAGAAGTCGATGATCATGATCCGGATCCCGTTCAGGCCGTGATAGATGACGGCACCCACCAGCCCGAGCTCCATGAACTGGACGACGGGGTGGTGGTAGACGGCCACCACGCGGTTGTAGGCGTCGGGACCCCATCCAACCAGGGAGGTGTCGACGATGTGGGCGAAGAGGAACAGGAGAATCCCGACCCCCGTCACCCGATGGGCGATCCAGGACCACTGGCCCTCGCGGCCCCGGTACAGCGTGGAGAACTCCGAGCGCCTCCTCAACGTCCAGCAGGGTAGCACCGGCGCGCCGGGAGCTCCGGGGGCCGTCGGTGCCCGGAGGAGGAGGGACCCGGGGCTGAGATGAGACGCTTGACCGAATCCTCGAGGCGGGATAGGGTGTCTGCCTCGCCGCCCCAGGGGCGGCGGTACCTTGTGACGATCTCTCGCATGCGCTCCCCAGCGGTTCGACCCCGGCGCCGCCGCGCAGTGGCGGCGGTGGTCCTCGTCGCGCTGGTCGGGCTGCCGCAGCCGGCCCGTGCCGCGGTCACCTGCTCGTTCTCCGCGGCGACCGTGCAGATTACGTTGGGGGCACCCGAGGATCAGGCGTCCGTCGTCCGGGACGGTGACGACATCGTGGCCAGTGACGGGAACGTCGACCTCCCGTGTGGCGGGCCGACCGTGAACGATACCGACACGATCCGGGTGAACGACGTCTCGAGCGGCACGACCTCGTTCACGATCGACCTCTCCGGCGGTCCCTTCGAGCCCGGCCTGACCGACGAGGGGGACATGACCTCCGAGATCGAGTTCGTCGTGGACCTCTTCGCGGGGTTCCCCGACCGGCTGACGATCGTGGGAACGACGGGGGCCGACGACATACTGTTCCGGAGCGACGGGATCAACCTGAACAACGCGGCCGAGCCGGTGCCGGCCACGGCCGACGTCGACGTGACCACGGCCGGGGTTGAGGAGCACGCGGTGGACGCGGGGGATGGCGCCGACGTCGTCAGCGGGGACGCGACGTTCCCCGGCCCGTTCGCGTCGAAGCTGATCCTGGACGGCGAGGCCGATTCGGACCTTCTGATCGGTGGAAACGCGGGCGACGAGCTCTCCGGAGGTGACGGGGACGACGAGCTCCGGGGCGGACCGGGCGCGGACGATCTGCACGGGGGCCCGGGGGCCGACCAGCTCTTCGGTGAGGACGGCGACGACGACCTGTTCGGCGAGGGTGACGCGGACCTCCTCGACGGCGGCCCTGGAGCGGACCGCCTGGAGGGCGGCGGCGGGGCCGACACCGAGGACGGTGGTAGCGGCAACGACGTCTTCGACCAGGGCCCCACCGCCAACGGCGGCGACGTTCTCGACGGGGGCGGCGGGTTCGACCTGGCCGCTTACGACCTGCGGAGTCTTCCACTCGACATCACCGTGGGGACCGGGGCGGACGACGGCGAGGTAGCCGGGACCGAGGGTGACGACGTCGGCGACGACGTCGAAGCCGTTCTGGGTGGCTCGGACGCCGACGACATCGTCGGGAACGAGGACGACAACGTGCTCCGGGGCGGGCCGGGGAGCGACCGGATCGACGGCGGGGACGGCGACGACATCGTGGACGGCGACG
>JBOGWD010000234.1:0-5688 GCA_050693275.1 Actinomycetota bacterium
GTACACCGGCCAGTGCTCGCGGCGAGGGGGAAGGGCCGCTCCCTCGCGGATGTCCTCCCCGTGCACCCACCACTCGGCCACCCTGGCCTGGACCAGGTACCGCAGACGGATGTCGCCCGCCACCCAGGGGATCTCCTCCTCCCGCCAGGCCTCGTCCGAGGCGGCTCCCGCGCGCGAGAGGAGGAGGTCGGCCGCCCGGCCCCACTCGAGCCCCAGGGCCACCGGCGCCACGTCGGCCCGGCGGGCCACCGACCAGTCGCTCCATCCGTCGGGGGTGACCGGCTGTCCCTCCAGCGACGTGCGGTATTCATCGAGCTCGGCGGCGTCCTCGCCTCCGACCAGCGCCGCGGCGGCCGCCTCGGAGGCCGCCAGGTGGGCCAGCACGTCCTTGACGCGCCAGCCGTCACCCGGGCTCTCGACGAGCCAGCGCTCGGGTGGCGTGTACTGCACGGTCCGGCCCAGCGCGTCCCGCTCGTGCCTGGCCACGGCCAGCAGCCGATCCCTGTCCAATCGTCCTCCGGGTGGTTCGGGCGGCAGAATGATAGCCGCATGCGTGTCGTGGTCGCGCCGGACAAGTTCGAGGGAACCCTCTCGGCCAGGGAGGCCGCCGGAGCCCTGGCCTCGGGCTGGCGTCGCGGCGACCGGGGCGCCGAGGTCGAGGAGATCCCGGTGGCGGACGGCGGGAAGGGCACGCTGGAGGCCCTCCTCGACGCCTTGGGCGGCCGCCGGGAGTGGGTCCAGGTCTCCGGACCCCTGGGGGACCCCGTGGACGCGGACTTCGGTCTGGTGGAGACCTCCGGCGGGCTGACCTCGGTGGTGGAGATGGCCCGGGCGTCGGGGCTGGCCCTGGTGAAGAAGGAGCGACGTGACCCGATGCGGGCCTCGACCAGGGGAACCGGCGAGCTGATCGCGGCGGCGTGCCGGCGCCGGCCGCGCCGGGTGGTGGTGTGCATCGGGGGGAGCGCCACGAACGACGGGGGCGGCGGGTTGGCCCAGGCCCTCGGGGTTCGGCTGCTGGACGAGGCGGGGGCCGACCTCCCGCCGGGGGGCGCCGCCCTGCGACGCCTGGCCCGGATCGACGCCTCCGGCCTGGATCGAGCCGTGCGGGACGTCGAGGTCCTGGTGGCCTCCGACGTCGACAATCCCCTGACCGGGCCGCGCGGGGCCTCGGCCGTCTACGGGCCGCAGAAGGGGGCCACCCCGGACCAGGTCCGGCTCCTGGACGAGGGGCTGGGCCACCTGGCCGCGGTGATCCATCGGGACCTCGGCCTGGACGTGCGGGAGGTCCCCGGCGCCGGGGCGGCCGGGGGCCTGGGGGCCGGTCTGATCGCGTTCCTGGGAGCCCGTCTCCGGCCCGGGTTCGAGGTGGTGGCCTCCGCCCTCGACCTGGAACGGCGGCTCGAGGGAGCCGACGTGGCGGTGACGGGTGAGGGCAGGTACGACGCGCAGTCCGAACGGGGCAAGGCGCCGGAGGGCGTGCTCCGCATGGCTCGCCGGGCCGGGTGCCGGACGGTCCTGGTGGCCGGGCAGATCGAGGGCGGCGTGGTCCCCCCGGCCGACCTGGTCTATTCGCTGGCGGACCGGGCCGGCCTCGAGGAGGCCATGGGACGGGCCCGCGAGCTCCTGGAGGAGACGGCCCAGGAGGCCGCCGCGACGATCGGGGCGGACGGTTGAGCCGGCCATCGGGGATCGAGCGGTTCCTGGCCGAGGCGGAGCGGATCGGCCTGTCGCTCGAGGTTCGCGAGTTCCCGGAGGGGACCCGCACGGCCGAGGACGCGGCCCGGGCCATCGGCTGCGAGGTCGGGCAGATCGTCAAGTCGCTCGTGTTCGTGGCGGGGACCGAGCCGATCCTGGCCCTGACCTCGGGCCCGAACCGCGCCGACACCGCCCGTCTCTCGGCGCTCCTCCACGGGGTGCCGGTCCGGCGGGCGACCCCCGAGGAGGCCAGGGCGGCCACGGGGTTCGCCATCGGGGGGACCCCGCCCTTCGGCCACCCCCGCCGGCTCCGGATCTTCTGCGACCCGGACCTCCTCGAGCACGACGAGGTCTGGGCCGCGGCGGGGACCCCTCGGGCGGTGTTCCCGATCTCGCCCCAGGACCTCCTCAGGGCCACCGGGGCCGAGCCGGCGGACTTCAGGGAGTGACGGGTCGGATCCGCCGTTCCCGGCTATAATCGGGGCGACATGGAGACCACACAGCGGGTCCAGACGATCAAGCTCAGCGAGAGCGCCGCGGGCAAGGTCCAGGAGCTCGTCGAGCAGGAGGGCCAGGCCGACGTCGTGCTGCGGGTGGCCGTCCAGCCCGGCGGCTGCTCCGGCCTCCGCTACTCGATGTACCTCGACGACCAGGTGAGCGAGGGGGACGTCGTCTCCGAGCATTTCGGGGTCAGGGTGGCCGTCGACCGGATGAGTGCTCCGTACCTCACCGAGGCCAAGGTCGACTTCGTCGACACCCTCGAGGCCAGCGGCTTTACCATCGACAACCCGGCCGCGACGGGCACCTGCGCCTGCGGGCACTCCTTCCACTAGCCCCCAGAGGGATCACGGAGGGCTGCCTTGTCGCGGACCTCGTGGTCCCGTAGCATCCGGCCCGAATGACGACGCCCGCAGGGTCCCTCGTCGCCGCGTACCAGCACGGCATCTACCCTCGGTCGGAGGCGGTGGTGACGGTCACCCGCGACCTCGAGCGCGGCCGGACCACGGCCGAGGAGGTCGATGCGGCCTTCCGGGCCGACCTGGAGGCGCTCCTCGACGTCCAGCGCCGGGCCGGACTGGACTACCTCTCGGACGGCCTCCTCCGGTGGCAGGACCTGTTCCGGCCCCTGGTGGAGGGTTCGGAGGGCCTGGCCGCGCGGGTCCTGGTGCGATGGTTCGACACCAACTCGTTCTACCGGGCCCCGGAGGTGGAGGGCACCCCTCGGCTCGGCGCCCTGCCCGCCTGGATGCTCGAGGACGGGATCCCCGAGGCCCAGGTGGCCACGCTTCCCTCCCCCTACGCGTTCTCCCGGGCCGCGCTCGGCGGGGGAGACCGGGACGACCTGATGGCGGGCCTGGCTCGCGACGTGCTGGCCCCGGTGGCGTCCGCGCTGGCCTCGGCCGGCCACCGGCTGGTGCATCTGGAGGAGCCGTGGATCCCGTACGCGGGGATCGATGAGGCGTCGTGGGATGCGTTCGAGCAAGCCGTGGGCACCGTCCGCGAGGCCGCCTCGGGCGCCACCCTGGTGCTCCACGCCCACTTCGGGAACGTTGCACCGTTCGCGGACCGCCTCCGCGGGCTCCCCGTCGACGCCGTGGGGATCGACTTCGTGGAGACGGACCTCGAGGCGCTGCCGGCCCCGTGGGGGACCGGGCTGGTGGCCGGGTGCCTCGACGGCCGGAGCTCGGTGATCGAGGACCCCGCCTCGGTGGCGGCGTTCGTCCGCCGGGCCGCGGATCGACTCGAGCCGACGGCCCTGTACGTCTCCTCGGCTACCGGGCTGGAGCTGGCCGGGCCGGAAGTCGCGCCCCGCAAGGTGGCCGTCCTCGGCGAGGTGGCCCGGGCGCTCCGCGAGGAGGCGGCGTGAGCGCGGTGCGCCAGGCCGAGGCCGCCCTGCTCACCAGGCCGCTCCTGACCCACGAGCTCGGCTCGCTGGCCAAGCCGAACTGGCGGGTCAAGGCGGTGGCCGGTGCCCCGATCGGCGAGCGGGATCTCGAGGACGCCCGGTCCTGGGGAGAGCGGCTCGGCGTGGAGGGACACCAGGAGCTCGTCGAGCTGCTCGGCCGGGGGCCGCTCGATCGCGAGTCGAAGGCCGAGGTCAAGCGGTGGTCGAGCCGATATGGGGTGCGGTTCCTGGAGACCGTGGGGCTCGACGTCGTGTACGACGGCGAGCAGCAGCGGAGCGAGATGTATCAGTGGGCCGTGGCCCACGCCGAGGGATTCGAGTGGCGGGGCTCGGTCCGCGCCTTCGACAACAAGTACTACTCGAAGGCCGCGGTCACCGGACCGCTCGGCCTCCGGAAGCCGTACCACAACGAGGAGTTCTCCTTCGTCCGCGACGTGGCCACGGCCGAGCTGAAGGTCCCCATCACAGGCGCGTACACGATCGCCGACTGGTCGTTCGACGAGCGGTACTTCGCCGACACCGACCTGGGCGCCCCCGGGCGGCGCGCCCGCCGGCGAGAGGCCCGCCGCTCGTTCATCCTCGACGTGGCCCGGGACCTCATCCGTCCGAACCTCGAGGCCCTGATCGGGCTGGGGGCCCCGTGGCTCCAGATCGACGAGCCGGGCGGCTCCACCGACCCCGCCGAGCTCGGCCTGTTCGTGGAGTCCTTCAACGAGTCCGTCGGGGACCTCGAGGCGGTGTTCTCCACGCACCTGTGCTTCTCCGACTACGACCTTTTCTTCCCTGGGATCGAGGGGATGACCGCGTGCCGGCAGTTCGCGGTCGGGTTCGCCAACTACGACTCCCGCGAGCTCGGCACGCGGCCGGAAGACAGGCCCGGCTACCGGGTTCTCCCGAGGTTCCGGGACCTGCCCTACCGCCCGGTGCTGGGGATCGGTGTGCTCGACATCCACACGGACTTCATCGAGTCGCCCGAGCTGGTCCGGGACCGGGTGCTCCACTCGGTCGAGGTGTTCGGCGACCCCGCCCGGATCCACGTGATCCCGGACTGCGGCCTGCGGACCCGGTCCTGGGAGGTGGCCTTCCGCAAGCTCGAGAACCTCGTGGCCGGCGTCCGTCTGGCCAAGGGCGAGCTCGGGGTGGAGTAAGCGCCGACGTGGGGCCCCCGACCGGGTACCATGGTGGGGAAGGAGGTGGCGTGAGGCCGGGCCCAGGCCCGGCCACTTTCGGCCTGTGGCCCAGAAGTCGGTCGAGGAACGGGAACGGGTGGTCATCCGGTTCGCCGGCGACTCCGGCGACGGGATGCAGCTGACCGGTGACCGGTTCACCAACGCCACCGCCATGGTCGGGAACGACCTGGCCACGCTCCCGGACTTCCCGGCGGAGATCCGGGCCCCCGCCGGCACCCTCCACGGGGTCTCGGCGTTCCAGATCCACTTCGCCTCCGCGGACATCCTGACCCCCGGCGACCAGCCGAACGTGCTGGTGGCCATGAACCCGGCCGCGCTGAAGGTGAACCTCGGCGACCTGGAGAAGGGCGGCATCGTCATCGCCAACGAGGACGGGTTCACCGACCGCAACCTGGAGAAGGCGGGGTTCGACGCGAACCCGTTGGAGGACGGGTCGCTGGACGAGTACCAGCTGTACACGGTCCCCATGACCACGATCACCGTGCGGGCGCTCGACGGGATCGGCGGCCTGACCAAGAAGGAGGCGGAGCGGTCCAAGAATTTCTTCGCCCTCGGCCTGGTGTCCTGGATGTACGGCCGGCCCACCGACGTGACCGAGCGGTGGATCGACCGGAAGTTCGCCTCCAAGGAGGGGATCAGGGACGCGAACCTGGCCGCCTTCCGCGCCGGCTACAATTTCGGGGAGACCACCGAGATCTTCGCCGTCCACTACGAGGTCAAGCCGGCCCCGGCGGAGCCGGGGACGTACCGGAACATCAACGGCGCCACGGCCACGGCGTACGGGCTCGTGGCGGCCAGCGCCCGGAGCGGCGTCCCGCTGTTCTACGCCTCGTACCCGATCACCCCGGCCTCGGAGCTCCTCCACGAGCTGTCGAAGCACAAGAACTTCGGGGTGCG
>JBOGWD010000235.1:0-6787 GCA_050693275.1 Actinomycetota bacterium
TCCCGCGCCGAACGACTCGTCCTCGAAGTGGACCACCTTCCCATCCCACGAGAAGGTTGCGGAGTGCCAGAAGTCCACCACGATGCCGGGGTCGTTGACGTCGCCGGTCGTCCCGGTCTCGTCGACCGTGTCGTCGTACACCCACAGCGGGTTCGCCGTGTCAGGGATCCCGTTCGGCTTGACCCGCCAGAGCTGGGCCTGCTCGGCGCAGGCCGCTGCGGCGAGCCGGAGCGGGACGAACACCGAGATGTCGTGGCAGGCCCGCATGGAGGGCTCCAGGAGGGGCGGGCCGGGGAGGCCGTGCTCCGCCGGGACGAACTGGTTGTCCGGATCCCCCGGGTAGTTGATCGGCGGCTCGGCGATCTCCGCCGCCGTCACCTGAGCGTTGTTCAGGGGGTTGGCCTTGCTCCACTTCACCTCTACGACCTGGATCACGCCGTGGTTCGGGTCACGGCCCGCCGCTGGGCCTGGAACCTGGCCACAGGTGGGGCCGGGCCGCAGGGGATAGGAAGAGTTGTACAGCAGCACCCGGTTCCTGGCCGGGTCCGGCCACAGGGTGTTCGTGTGAGAGCCGCAGTCCAGGTAGACGTCCCCGATCTGCGTGGGGGAGGCCGGGTTGGAGATGTCCACGATCCGGAGCCCCTCCCAACCGTTCGGGTCGTCGTGAGCCGCGGTGTCGGTCGAGCCGCAGTTGGGGCCCGACTGGGTCCGGTCCACGGAGAGGAAGGCGATGTCCGCCTGACCGTTCCCGTCCCGGTCCCACACGTTGACGTCGTTCTGGGCCCCGCTACACACGAGGTTCCCGGCCAGCGTAGGGGCCGCGGGGTTCGAGATATCGAAGATCCGAAGCCCCCCATAGTCCCCCTGGTAGGCATGGTTGCCCCAGAACGCCATGTCCGAATTGGTCGTGTCTCGGCCGTTCTCCAGATTGAACAACTCGGACATGTTGGGGCTGTGCTCGTCCATGTTGTGCGTCGCGGTGGCGGGGAGCGACGCCGTGGCCAGCCCCACGACACCGAGCGCCAACACCATCAGACGAATCGATCTGCGCACCTAATTCACCTCCGAAGCTGAAGAGAGAAATGCCGCATCGGAAGGACTGGCGGCAGGGCCGCCGCCGAGCCCTCCTCCCGAGCCCCGATCACCACCTCCCTCCATCAGACGACCCTGTCCGTTGGACGCATGTCCGAACCGTCAGGTGCGCTAGGAATCTATTGAAGGTCGGTGTGGAGAGTCAAATCGCCTTGACCGTGACTCGCCCCATCCATGCCAGTCATGCAGCCTGCCCCGAGGTGGCCGGTTCGCCCGTTTCCGAGGCGGCCTGATAGGGTGGCTAGGCAGATGAGAGGTAGGATCGTCGCCCTCCTGGTGGTCCCCCTGTTCCTAGCCCTGCCGCCCGCGGCCGAGGCATCGTCGAGCCGGGCGTGCGCGGACATCTATCCCTCCATGGCGCTGGGACCCTTCCAGCCGGAGGCGGAGACCACGCCGTTCTTCTGGGGAGCCGAGGGAAGCGGCGGCTCCTTCAGCGTCCATTTCACTGGTATCGACTGTGGATTTCGGCTGGAGACCACAGCCTGGTACTCGGACGTGCCGGGCTCGGCCGATGCGTCTGACTACAACCTGCCGGACGATCGCACCCAACCCGTGTGCGGGACGCCGGCCTCCGGCTGTCCCAACCAGCGGACGGTTTCGTTTCAGGTGGCCGCAGACGGCGAGACGGAGCCCGTCGTGGAGTCCTTCACGATCTCGCTCAGCGATCCACGGGTGAACGGCAACTCCAACCCATCCGCCCTGACGCCACCCCCCAGCGTCCCCTTCCTGATCGTCGACGACGACCCGCCCACACGGGTGGCGTTCGACGACCTGTCGTACTCGCGGAGCGAGACGTACGCGACGCTGACGGTTCCGGTCTGGCGGGGCGGACCCGCGAACATGTCCACGACGGTGCCGTACACGGTGGGCCCCGGGCCGGGCGCGGCCGCCACGGCGAACGAGGACTTCGGCGTCACATCGCCGAACCCGCTGGTGTTCAACGTGGGCGAGCGCGTGAAGCCGATCACGCTCTCGATCGCGAACGACGAGATCGCCGAGCCGGAGGAGACCGTGGAGCTGTCCCTCCAGTCGCCGACCGGCGGGGAGGTGGCGACCCCGAGCACCAAGGTCGTCACGATCCTCGACAACGAGGAGAACATTCCTCCGAGCAGCCGGTTCCATCACCCTCGAAACAAGTGGCGATACAAGAAGGGCGACTACCGGATCCGGGAGTTCCATGTGTTCGCCCACGACGAGGCGGGCGGCTCCGGAGTGGTGGCCGCCGAGATCGCCCTTCGGCGCAACCTGATGAACGGGAAGTGCGCCTGGAAGACCAAAAAGGGCTGGCAGAGGAAGGACTGTCAGAACCGGACCTGGCTCCCGACGAAGTACTCCGAAGCTGGAGACCTCTTCTACTACCGGATGAAGCAGCTCAAGTCGAGCGTGAAGACCAAGATCAAGAACTACACGGCGTTCTCAAGGGCCGTCGACGGGGCCGGGAACGTGGAGAAGGAGTTCATCGAGAAGCGGAACGACAACACGTTCGAGATCAAGCGGTCGAAGCGGAGGCGATAGACAGGGAGCCCGGCGGCTGGGGCCGCCGGGCTCCTTCGTTCCGTGGACGCCCTGGATCTACTGCTTCTTCTTCTCGCAGCCCCGGAACTTGTCCTTGCCGGGACCACCGATGCAGACGTCCTTCTTGCCGGGACCACCGACCAGCAGGTCCGGACCAGGACCACCCTTCAACCTGTCATTGCCCTTGCCGCCACACAGGCGATCGGGGCCCTTGCCGCCCTTCAGCCTGTCCTTGCCGTCAAGGGCGTTGACCACGTCCTTGCCGATCGTGCCGGGGATGTTGTCGTTGCCGGCCGTCCCCAGCGCGGTGATCTCGGCCTTCCCGCAGGACCCGGCCGACCCGGTGTACTGGAAGATGTAGAGGCCGAAGCTCCGGTCACTGGCCAGGACGAGCGGTTTCGTGTACGGCTGATCGCTCGAGTAACCGTGCCCGGCGGTCTCATCGCCGATGGGGAACACACCCCAGAAGTCGTTCCCCTCCTCGGCGATGTACCTGCCGACCTCGGTGATTCCGCCGGGACCGAACTGGGCCACCCGGAATCCCGCCGAGTACCAGGAGAAGTACGCCAGGTTGACGTTGGGCCGCGGGTCGGTCTTGACCTCGTGGACGGTGAGGTCACCGAAGCCCTGTGCATACCGTGGATCCAACGCCTCCCTGATTGCGTACGTGTCGAGGATCGGAAGATTGGGCTGGGTGGCGTCGTGGAGCTGGACGTAGCCCCAGCCATCGAACACCGCACTCGCCTGGAACTCCTCTCCGAGCTCCCCCATCGGGATATCTGCGCCGTCGTCACCGGTGTACTCGGCCGTGTCGTTGAACAGCAGGTGCATGCCCCGGTGTCCGAGGCACAGCGCCGAAGCGATGCCGAGCACGGGGCTCCCCTGGCCTCCGCAGAAGGCGGCGTCGGGGTTGGCACCGTCGCCCGATCCCGAGTGGCTGTTCCCGATGATTACCACGTCGTAGCCGGCTTCCTCACCGGCGCGGATCTTGTCGGAGAAGAAGCACAGGCCACGGGAGAACACGATGGTCTTCTCCTCGCCGGCGCCCCAGAAGCCGGGGTTGGCCGTCTCCACGTCGGCGGCCGTCGGCGGTGCCGGATCTCCGTCGTCGACGCAGCCTCGGCCACCGAAGACCGTAGACCCGTTCACCTGGCCACCCGGACGCGAGGAGATGGGGACGGAGAAGCTGAACTCCCCACCCTCGTATCCGCCGGCGTTCGGCCCCGTGGTGATCTCGAACCCCGGCGGCTCCAGCCGGAAGGTGGTGAAGTCCTCGTCCGTGGAGAGCAGGAACTGGTTGTTGCTGCTCCAGTAGGACTCGTGGCTGTTCCCCTCGGGTGGAGCGTGGCCCGTCTCAGGGTCGGGGTCGATGTAGTCGGAGTCACCGACGAACACCGGATTGATCGGATCGTCCACGTTCAGGATGACCTGCCCGGCGTCCCAGTAGGACAGGGCCAGGAAATCGTGGCCGCCGATGCGCTTGAACTGCATGTCGTGGAGGAAAGGCGACTGGCCGTTGGCCAGCGGGCTCTGAGCGTCGGGCCAGTCCGAGAGATCCGACTCGGAGGCCATCACCGGCGCCGCCGGGTTGGTGATGTCGACGATGTCCACGTCCGGGAACTCGATGTTGTCCACCATCACCGCGAAGGCCTTCCCCGGCTGGGTCCAGCCCTGGACGCTGTGGATGCTGTGGTAGGTGGTGTTCCCGGAAGAGGCCATGTCGCCCCACTGATTGAGCTTGGTGGGTGCCAGCGGGTTGGTGACGTCCCAGATCGACATCCCCAGATCCGCGGGCTGCGTTCCCTCGCACTGCTCGTTGTTGTGGAGGAGGAGGTCACCCTGGAAGGAGGGCGTGTCCACCGTCATGATGTGGATGCCCTCGCCGGGGACCGCGTTGGCCTCGGACGGGAGGAAGCCCACCTTGACGGGGTTCGCGGGGTCGCGGACGTCCACGATGTGGACCCCCCCGCCGCCGCCTCCGGACGCCGCGCACTCGGGGAACCACGCATTGAGATACGCGTAGCCCTTGTAGTAGCCGACGTCGGCGATGCCGCCCTCGACGTTCGTGAGCTTCAGGCGGCTGACCAGGTCGACGTTGTTGACCTCCGACGGCAGATGGCCGATGTTCGGGCCGTGATGCGCCGGGTCCAGGAGATGACTGTTGGTGTCTTCGGCGTTCTCCAGGCGGCTCTCGGTCTGCCTCTCGGGCGGCTGCTGAGCAGAGACAACCGTGACCGCGGCGACCGTCCATACGACGGTCAGCGCCAAGACGACCGTAGAATGTCGCCTCACCATATCCCCCTCCTTTTCTAGTGGCCGAGTCCCTCTCGGGGGGCGCTACTCTCGCAGAAAATCAATCGGCTAGTCAAGCCGGTCAAACGGTACGCTTCCGCACAGAGAGCCTAGCCACCCTGGAGGCGTGTACCTGACGGATTCGCCCGTCTCCGCTGGGGCTTGATAGCATGAGACGGCGCATGCACCTTCGGAAGATCACCCTCGTCCTGACCCTCTCGCTCGCCGGCGCCCCCCTGGCCGCCCTGCCCGCCAACGCCGCGTGTGCCGCCGCCCCGCCGAGGGTCTCGCTGACCGGGTTCGAGTTCCCGGAGGGGCCCCGCCGGTTCTACCTGGGCGTGGAGAACGCCTCGGCCGAGGTGACCGTTCTCATCGCCGGCGGCTGCAACGGGGCCACGATCAGCGTGGACTTCGCCACAAGCCCGGGGACAGCTTCAGCCGATTCAGACTACGAGCACGTCTCGTCGCCCCCCCGGATTTCCGCGGCTCCCCCGAACGACCTCAGCGAAGAGGTGCCGCAAACCGTCGTCATGGGGCCCGGAGGGGAGGAGGAGGCCATTGTCGAGTCGCTTGAATTCACGATCAGCAACCCTCAGGCTTCAGCAGGCGCGGGGACACCTACTCTGATCATTGCCTCCGCACCGATCCTGATCGTCGATATCGATGGAGATAGTAGGGTCGGGTTGGAGGGTGTGCCCTACAGCCAGAGCGAGACCTTCCCGGTCGCCAAGATCCCGGTGATCCGGGCCGGAGATGTCACTGGCTCCACCACCGTCGGATACACGGTCGAACCGGGCCCCTCCAACCCGGCCACGCTGGGAGACGACTACACGGTCACCTCCCCGCCGAGCCTCACGTTTGGGGCGGGCGAGCGGTACAAGACGATCGACCTGTCCGTGGTCAACGACCAACTGGCGGAGGGGCCGGAGGACGTCACGATCACTCTCAACGGCATGGAAGTGGGAACCCCGTCCTCGACCACGTTCACGATCCTGGACAACGAGGAGAGCGTCTTCCCGACCAGCCGGTTCCACCACCCCCGGCACAAGTGGAAGTATAAGAAGAGCGACTACCGGATCCGGGAGTTCCACATCTTCGCGCAGGACAACCCGGGTGGCTCCGGGGTGGTCGGTGCCGAGCTGGCGCTCCGGCGAAACCTGAAGAACGGGAAGTGCGCCTGGAAGGTCGCGAAAGGGTGGCAGACGAAGGACTGTCAGAATCGTGAGTGGCTCCCAACGAAGTACGACGAGGCCGGGCAGCTCTTCTACTATCGGATGAACCAGCTCAAGCCGAGCGTGAAGACCAAGATCAAGAACTACACGGCGTTCTCCCGGGCCATCGACGGGGCCGGGAACGTGGAGAAGGAGTTCTTCGAGAAGCGGAACGACAACACGTTCGAGATCAAGAAGAAGAAGAGGAGGTGACATGACCAAGGGAGCGAGGCGAACCCTCGCCGTCCTCCTCGGTGGATCCCTGCTGCTGGGCTCGATGAGCGGCACGATGGCCGCGACGAAGAAGGTCAGGGCCAAGGGGGAGAAGTGGCGGCCGGTCCACACCTATATCGCGCGAAATGACAAGGTGAGATGGACCAACCCCACGAACCAGGTCCACGACCTCAAGGCCTACGGCAAGGGCTGGCGCCTCACCAAGATCCTCCAGCCGGGCCAGAAGGCGACCAAGAGGTTCAAGAAGCGGGGGACCTTCAAGTATCGGTGCGTCCGGCACTCCGGCATCGTCAGCGGGAAGTGCCAGGGGATGTGCGGCCTGATCCACGTCGTCAGCTGAAACGCGGACCGGCCCCCGGGGTTCACCCGGGGGCCGGTTGCTGTCTCTGACAAGGCCAAGGCTATCTCTCGATGCTCTTCTCCTTCTCGCACTTGATGGCCTT
>JBOGWD010000236.1:0-3459 GCA_050693275.1 Actinomycetota bacterium
TCGGCCTGAACCTGGCCCGGAGCCTCCTGGCGCTCCACGGCGGGATCCTGTGGGCCGAGCCGCTCCCCGGAGGGGGAACGCGCGTCTCGTTCACGATCCCGGCCGAAGGACCGACCGGCGAGGATCAACCTCCACCCGACCGGTCGACCGCCGCGGCCAGCACCTCCTCGTAGGACCGGGCCACCGCGGCCCGCTCGACCAGCCGGTTCCACAGCGCCGTGGCCTCTCCACCCGTGAAGTCTCGCTCGCTCATCGGTGCCCCCTCCAGGAGCACCACGCGAACGCCGCCCTCGGCGACGCGCGCGGCGGCCCGGAGGTTCCCCACGTTGCCCGGGCCGTAGGGAGCATCGGCCACCACCACCACCGCGGCCCGGGCCATCAGCACCTCAGCCTCCGCCTCCGCCTCGGCGTCGACCGTGGAGAACGGCGGGACCGTGACTCGCTCGAGGTTCAGGCGCTCGGCCACCTCGGCGTCGGTGTCCGAGGCGTGGAGCACGCCGGCGGTGACCTCGAAGCCTCGCTCGGCCAGGGCCCGCATCATCGGCGCTCCCCGTCCCGCCCCACCGACGACGTGCGCTCGGCGCAGGCCGGCAGGTGCGGGGAGGCGAGGGCCGGGGCCCAGCACCACCGCGGGCCGCCCGGCGGCCGCGCCGGGGAGGACCTCGGCCTCGACGCCGTAGACGGCCCGGACGAAGCCCGGCGTGATCACCTGGTGGGGATCGCCCTCGGCCACGACCCGGCCCTCAGCGAGCGCGACGATCCGGTCGCAGGCCGCGGCCGCCAGGTTCAGGTCGTGGAACACCGCCAGGATCGCCCGGCCCTCCGCGGCCAGGGCCCGGACGGTCGTCAGGATGGCCACGACGTGCTTCGGGTCCAGGTGGGTCGTCGGCTCGTCGAGGAGCAGCACCGGCGCGTCCTGCGCCAGCGCCTGGGCCAGGAGGACCCGCTGCTTCTCGCCTCCGGACAGCTGGTCGAGGGGCCGGTCCCCCAGATGGTGAACGCCGGCGGCCTCCATGGCCTCGCGGGCCTTCCGGTAGTCCTCCGGACCCCCGCCTCCGAGCGCCGACAGGTACGGGGAACGCCCCATCAGCACCACCTCGAGCGCGGTGAACCCGAACGTGGCCGTGATCTCCTGGGGAACCACGGCCACCAGTCGCGCGGCCTCCCGGGACCGCCCGTCGTACGGGTCCCGGCCGGCCACGGAGACCCGGCCGCCGTCCGGCCGGAGCGTCCGGGACGCGACCCGGATCGCGGAGGTCTTGCCCGAGCCATTGGGCCCGATCAGTCCCACCACCTCCCCCGCCCGGACGACCAGGCTGGCGTCCCGGAGCGCCGGGCGGGACCCGTATCCGGCGGAGACCCGGTCGAGGACGAGGAGTTCAGGCCCGAGCACCGGCCGCCCTCCGCTCGCGCCGGAGCAGGAACAGGAAGAACGGGCCCCCCAACAGGGCGGTGACCGCACCGACGGGGATCTCCTCGGGCGCCCGCACGGTGCGGGCGGCCAGGTCGGCCAGCACCATGAACGCGGCGCCGCCGAGGATGGACGCGGGCACCAGCCGGCGGTGGTCGGCCCCCAGGACCAGGCGGAGGATGTGGGGGGTCATCAGGCCGACGAACCCGATGACCCCGGCCACCGAGACGGCCGCAGCGGCCAGCAGCGCTCCCGTGGCCAGCGCCAGCCGCTTGAACCGCTCGATCTCCACACCGAGCTGGGCGGCGCGCTCCTCGCCGAGCGTCATCAGGTTCAGGTCGCGCACCGCCAGCAGGGCCAGGACGGCCCCCACGCCCACGAAGGGTGCCGCCGTGGCCAGGGCGTCCCACCCCCTGCCGGCCAGGCCGCCCAGGAGCCAGAAGTAGATCGACCGGATCTGCTCGCCGGCCAGGGACATCACCAGGCTGATCACGGCCGAGATCACCGCGGCCACGGCGATGCCGGCCAGAAGGAGCGTGGCCACCTGGACCGCCGGGCCGATCCGGGCCAGGCGGTACACCAGGAACGCCACCGTGAGGGCGCCCAGGAACGCCGCCGCCGGGATCCCCAGCCCCCCGGCCAGCACGCCCCCACCCAGGAGGATCGCGGCGATGGCCCCGAGCGCCGCCCCCGAGGACACGCCGATGATGGCGGGGTCGGCCATCGGGTTGCGGAACAGGGCCTGGAACACGGCCCCGGCGGCCGCCAGGGCCGAGCCGACCACCACGGCGAGGAGCGCCCGCGGGATCCGGAGCTCGAACAGGATCACGGCCGTCGACGCCGGGACGTCGGGCGGCTGGCCCGCCAGCCCCAGCTTCCAAGCCACCAGCCGAAGCGTCGTCCCGGGAGGGATCCACACCGTGCCCAGGCCCACCGCCAGCAGGAACGCCACGGCCAAGAGGACCACCAGGGTGGCCATGACCGCCCGCGGGCGGCGCACTACGCGGCCTCGGCCGGCTCGCCGTGCAGCGCCTCGGACAGCTCGGCGATCCCCTGGGCCACCCGGGGGCCCGGCCGTGAGATCACGTCCGAATCGACCTCGAACACCCGGCCGGCCCGCACGGCCGAGAGGTCCCGGATCCCTGGCTGTCGGACGATCTCCTCCAGGGGGATCCCCTCGGACACGAGGTACACGTCCGGGTCGTCCTCCACGAGACGCTCCAGCGACCACTGCGGGTACGCCTCGTCGACCGAGCCGGTCACGGGATCACAGCCGGCTCGCTCGAGGAGATCGAACTCCAGGGAGCCCGGCCCCACCGTGAACAGGTCGCTCAGGTCGAGGAAGCAGGAGACCGGCTCATCCTCCACCTGCGCCGCATCGGCCTCCGCCCGCATGTCGGCGGTCAGCGCCGCCGCCGTGTCCTCCTCGCCGAGCACCCGGCCGATCGTCTCGATGTCCGCCAGGGTGTCCTCGAACGAGGACGCCAGCGTGGTGAACACCGGCACGCCGAGCTCCCGGAGCCGCTCCTTCCACTCCCCTCCGATGAACGCGGTCAGCAGCACGTCGGGCTCGAGGGACACGACCTTCTCGATGTTCGGCTCGACGCCCCCGGCGCCACCGACCTGCTCGATCTCCCGGGCCTCGGGCGGGTGATCGTCGAACTCACCCGACACTCCCACCAGCCGGTCGCCGAGCCCGAGGGCGAACACGATCTCCGTGTGGGACGGGGCGAACGTCACGATGCGATCCGGCTCGGCGTCGAGGGTGGCCTCGATCCCCTCGTCGTCCGTGACGGTTATGGGGAGCGCCGGGTCCTGGGGCGAGGGGGGTGGCCCTTCCAGCTCGGCCTGCTGGGCGCAGGCCGCCAGGAACAGGGTCAGGATCAAAGGGGTCACCACGCAAGAGACGATTCGAGTCACCCGTGCCTCCTCTCCGGCCGAACGCGCGGCCGCTCCGGCCGTCCCCCGGAAGCACGACGCCCCCGGCCCTCGGCCGGGGGCTGGACCCTGGGGCCCGCCGCCTTGACGCGAGGGACGGCTACCCTCGA
>JBOGWD010000237.1:0-1021 GCA_050693275.1 Actinomycetota bacterium
CGAACCGGCGGAACTGCGCGGCCAGGTAGGTCTCCCTGGTTCGGGCCGCGGCCCAGGCAGCCTCGCACAGTGCCTCCCGCAGAGCGGCGTCCCCCTTGCGAGCCCGCCCCGAGCGCCTCTTGCCGGCCGAGGAGTCGTTGCCTGGGCACATCCCCGCCCAGGAGGCCAGGTGGCGGGCGGTTGGGAACCTGCCCATGTCCACCCCGATCTCGGCAACGATCACCTCGGCCGTGCGGCGGGCAACGCCCGGGATGGTGTCGAGGCGCCGGAGCTCGTCATCGAAAGGGGCGATCACCCGCTCCACCTCCGCATCGAGGCGCTCGATCGACCCCGAGAGATGGTCGATGTGCCCCAGGTGAGTGCGCAGGAGGAAGGCGTGGTCCTCGTCGAAGCGTCCCTCCAGCGCCAGGCGGAGCTCGCCGATCTTGGGTCGCATCCGGGTCCGGGCCTTTCCGGCCAGCACCTCGGGGTCCCGCTCTCCTGCTGCGAGGGCCTCCAGCATCTCCCGGGCGGACTTGCCGAGGACGTCCGAGACCACCGAGTCGAGCTTGATCCCCGCGTCTTCGAGCAGCTTCTGGATGCGCTGGGTCTCCCTGGCTCGCTCCTGGATGAGCTTCTTGCGGTAGCGGGTGAGGTCCCTGAGCTTGGCGATCACCCGCGGGGGGACGAACGATCCCCGGAGCAGCCCGCACTCGAGCAGTTGGGCCAGCCAGCAGGCGTCGGCCACGTCGGTCTTGCGGCCTGGGACCTTCTTCACGTGGTGAGCGTTGACCAGCAACAGCTCCAGACGGGGAGCCTCTTCCAGGACGTGCCAGACGGGCCGCCAATACACGCCGGTGGCCTCCATGGCCACTTGGGTGACCCCGCAGGAGATCAGCCAGTCGCGGAGCTCTCGCAGATCGACCGTGTAGGTCGAGAACTCCCGAACCTCCTGGTCCCGGTCTCCTTCTGAGCCCGGGGTGCGGACGCAGGCGGTCACCGTCTTCTTGTGCACGTCCAGCCCGGCGCACCGGGCGACCAC
>JBOGWD010000238.1:0-1050 GCA_050693275.1 Actinomycetota bacterium
GAGGGGTCAGCTTGGCTCTAGCATGAGCCACGAGGGCCTCCTTCCGGTCGAGGACGTCTTCCATGACCCCTCAACCGTGCAGGGAGGCTCTCCTCTTGTAAACAACCCTCGTGGGAACTACAGCTAGCGCAGCTCGGTGAACCCGACGGCCTCGCAGGCGTCGAGCATCCGCCTGATGTCGTCGTAGTCCGACGTACCCACCGGGACGAACCGATCCACCAGGCCAACGGCGAGCCTCTCGCGTCCGGCCCGGTCGTCGCCCATGGCGACCAGCGTGTCCCGAACGGCGTTGCGGAGCGCCTCGGGGACGCGGCGGGAGACCGCCACGGGCTGGATGGTCGAGGGGCCGAGCGCGTCCACCACCCGCAGCGCGTCCCGGAGGGACGGGTCGTCACGCATCGCCACGGCCAGGACCTGGGAGTCGATGGCCGACGCGTCGACCTCTCCTTTGGCCACGAGGCGGATCGACTCCTCGTGGAAGCCGGCCTCCACCACCTCGCCGAAGAACCCGCCGGTCTCCCCCAGCGCGACCAGGTGGTAGCGGGTGATGCCGTATCCCGACCAGGACAGCGTCTCGTTGAACGCCCACGACCGCCCCCGCAGATCGAGGAAGGAGCCGAACGGGCCATCCCGATGGACGATGACGTCGGAGAAGTAGACCGGGCGACCGCCGTATCGCTCTCCCTGAAGCACGGGTGCCGCTGCCGGGACGGCAGGCGCGATGCCCCGACGCTCGAGGGTGAGGTAGGGGAGGCTGCACACGAAGCACACCTCGTGCTCGTCACGCTCGCACGACTCGTATGAGGTCTCCACCACGAGCTCGGTGTGGATGCCGAGAGCCCGGCCGACCTCCTCGGTCACGGCCTCGTACACCGGCAACACGTTGGGAGCCAGGTACGTGGCGAACCGGAGCCGGTCCACGGCGCCTCAGACCGCCGGCCAGGGGAGCGACCGACCGGGGCCCGGACCCGGGAATCGGCCCGCGTCGGCCAGGGAACGGGCTCGGTCGGCGGTGGCCTCGATCTCCTCATCGTCCAGAAGATCTCGCAG
>JBOGWD010000239.1:0-1288 GCA_050693275.1 Actinomycetota bacterium
GCCGCGAACAGGGCCGCCTCCTGCCCGCCGGCGCCTGCCCTGATCTCCAGCACCACGTTCTTCTGATCGTTGGGGTCCTTGGGGAGGAGGAGCACCTCCAGCCGTTCCTCGAGCTTCCTGGCCTGCTCCGAGGCCTGTTCGGCTTCCTGCCCGTAGAACGCCTTGCTCTCGGGATCCTGCTCTCCCCGGGCCAGGGCCTGGGCCTCCTCGGCCTCGGCCAGGGCCTTCCGGTGGTCCCGGAGGGTCGAGACGATCTCCTCGAGCTCTCGGTGCCTCCGGCCGAGATCCCGGAGGCGGGCAGGGTCGGAGGCGACGCCGGGGCTGGAGAGCTCCCGGGTCAGCTCCTCGTAGGTGCGTTCGATCTCATCGAGCCGCTCACGCATGACGTGCCCATTATGGGAGGTCGGCCGGCAGCAGGACGAACGAGTCCCCGTCGAGGGGGCGGGCCGTCCGGAAGTCGCGCTCGTCGAACGTCAGGACCCGATCTGTCCTGAACCGCGCTGCCAGGACGATGATGGACAGATCCGTCAGCCCCATCCCTGGGTGACCACGATCGAGCTCGACCACCAACTGGTGCTCCTCCGCGGTCAGCGCCTCGATCTCGAACTCGCCTGACGCGAGATCCAGCAGGAACCCACGCTCGGCTTCGCGGCCGATCCGGTCGGCGATCATGTAGTCCGCCTCGGCCGCCACGTACGCTGGGAGCACCAACTGGCCGCGTTCATCCGCCAGCACCTGATGCACCACATCGGCCCTGGGGTCCGTCGCGTCGGCGAACGAGATCAGTGGGCCCGTGTCGACGACCAGGGTCACGGCTGGCCGAGGCTCTCCTCGCCGAAGCCCTTCAGGTACTCCTCCTCGGGGATGTCCGCGATCGATCCCCCCGGGCCGCGGCCGGCCTTGTAGGCGTGGAAGAATCGCTTCCGAGCGGGCTCGGGGTAGACATCGATCGCCGCCCGAAGCACCTCGGCTTCGGATCGTCGCTCGGCCCGGGCGATACGCTTCAGCCGGTCGACTTGATCCTGGGTCAGATAGACGCTGGTCTTCTTCATGCTGTATAGGGTACCCTAGGGAAGTACCCTACGTCAATCGGGCTCGGGCACCGGTGGGGCCGGGGACTCGGCGGGCTCCCCCTCCGCCTCGGCGCCCTCCCGGCGGCGAACCTCCCGGAACGCGGCGATGGCCACCTCGATCTGGTCCGTGGCCGGCGGCTTCGTGGTGATCTTCTGGAGCCACAGGCCCGGGGCCATCAGCACCCGCATCACGGCGGTCCGCTGGTACCTGGCCC
>JBOGWD010000240.1:0-5118 GCA_050693275.1 Actinomycetota bacterium
CAGCCCGTCCACGGCAGGTAACGCCCGGATCTCGAGCGCGCGCGGAGCTGGATGGAGTCACCTGGCCCGATCATCGCGCGCAGTCCATCGTCGGCGGTGCGCTCCGTCATCGAGGGCGGGCACACGACGACACCGTCGGTCGCTAGGCTGGCCGCCATCGTTGGCGGGTCGTAGTGGTCGGGATGGACGTGCGTGACCATCGCGCATCGATCGAGTGACCGATCGAAGCGATGGCCTCGTGCGGCGCACCCATGAAGGGCTCGAGAGGCACGGCGTCGCCGAGCGCGTCGACCACCGCCACCGTCTCGCCGACGGTAACCTTGATCCCCGCTAGGGACAAACTGCCACGGGAGGTGCCACGGCCTCCCCGCGTGCCACAGACGTGCCACACGAGCCGTGGCAAAGGGTCGAAGCGCATAGCACCACTGCTTATCGTTCTTGGGGTCTGACGTTGGTTTTTCCGGATCGTCGCTGGTCGGGGACTCCTCTTCGTCGCTCTTACAAGGCGGAGGTCGGTGGTTCGAAACCACCAGCGCCCACGAACGAAAGAGCAGATCATGCCCGGTTTCTCGAGTCGAGCGTCGTCCTGGGCCGTCCGCCAGATTCCGCACAGATTCCGCGAGAGATTGTGAAAATGCGGCCCTGGCCCTCCTTCGGAGCTGCGAAAGCCCTGGTCACTGCGGTGCCAATCACCGTTCCCGCCCCAACAGGGCGGAGGTCATGGGTGCCGTTCACAGTGCGTGGCCAAGCTCCTCGACGGACCCGCCTTGGGTGCGCGCGCCCACGCCTGCGCCCACTCGGCGGGATCATTGCGAAATTCACGGTGGTCGGCCGGGGGCTGACCCTGCCGCTGCTGATCCGGCGCTTGGGCGTGCGGGAGGCTGGCGGGGAGGAGCGAGGGGAGACCGAGGCCCGTATCCGCGCGGCGGAGGCGGCTCTGGCTCGCCTGGAGGAGCTTCGGAGCGAGGGGTGGACGACCGACCAGGCGGTCCAACGGCTGCGCGACCAGTACACGTATCAGCGCCGGCGGTTCGGGGCCCGGGTCGGCGCGGTTCCGGACGACGGCGTTGAGGAGCACTCCTTCGTCAGGCCGCGCCTGGCCGGCGAGCTGATCGAGGTCCAGCGGACGGAGATCGTCCGTCTCCGGAACGAAGGGATCATCAGCAACGACGTCATGCACCGGCTGAAGCGGGAGCTCGACCTGGAGGAGTCCCGCCTGGAGACCTAGAGTTTCCAGGCAGCGCGACCCCTGGGGGCTCCGCCTGTCGGGGTGCTCCTCGCGCTACGGCACGCCTAGCTCAAACCTCTTCGTCGGCTTGGATCGCGGGCACCTCGTCGGGCGTCGAGGTCCAGCTGGCGAGGAACCTGAGCGCCTCCGCGGACTTGGATCCGGGTTCGGCGGTCCAGATCATCAGCATCTGCCCCGGGTCGGCGGCTAGTTCCATGCGGTTGTAGGTGAGCACGATGTCGCCGACGACGGCGTGGTGGAGGTCCTTGGTGCCCGTGTCGTGGAACCGCACGTGTGGGCGGCCCAGTGGGTACGGAACTCGGCGCTCTGCATGGAGAGCTCGCCGACCAGGTCTGAGAGGTCGCGGTCGTAGGGGTCGCGGCCGGCTGCTGAGCGCAGCACGGCGGCGACGTCGCTGGCGGCGCGGTCCCAGTCGGCGTAGAACTCCCGAGCGCCGGGGTTTAAGTAGACGTATCGGCGCTGTTCACGGGACCGGGGCCCGCGGCCCGGCTGAACATGTCGGAGTAGAGGGCGCGGCCGAGCTGGTTAACGGCCAGGTTGTCCAGGCGGGCGTTGTGAACGAACGCAGCTGCGCCGGTGAGCCCGTCGAGGATGTGTTGGATGCTCGGCCGGACGCGCTGCTTGGGCGCTCGTCGAGGTCGCGGCGGGCGCCCCGTGTTGGCGGCGCGCACCAGATCGATCAGGTGGGCGCGCTCCGCCTCGTCGAGCCGGAGGGCGCGGGCGATCCCCTCCAGCACGCTCTCGGAGACCCCCCTGGCGTTCCCGCGCTCGAGCCGCGTGTAGTACTCCACGCTGATGCCCGCCAGCAGGGCTACCTCCTCCCGCCGGAGTCCCGGGACCCGGCGCTTGCCGCCGTAGACCGGGAGCCCCGCCTGCTCGGGGGCAATCCTGGCCCGCCTGGAGGCCAGGAACTCCCGGATCTCGTCCCTGGTGTCCACGCCGTACATCGTAGGACGGTCGAGCAACGTCAGGGAGGTTCTGCCAGTACCCCTAACAGCTGGGTCTCCCTCGCGCCGTCGAGGGATGGTTGGGTGGTCCCCGGAAGCGTCCGCTAGCACGGAAAGGAGAGCACCATGCGAGGAGCTGTCCTCCAGGCCCCCGGCGACCTTCGCCTCGAAGTTCGTGAGGACCCCACCATCGTCGAGCCGACCGATGCGATCATCCGGCTGTCGGCTACCTGTATCTGCGGCTCGGATCTGTGGCCCTACCGGGGCATCGAGCCCGTCGAGGAGCCCATCTCGATGGGCCACGAGTACGTGGGCATCGTCGAGGAGGTCGGCAGCGCTGTCACGACGATCAGGCCGGGTCAGTTCGTGGTCGGCTCGTTCGCCACGTCGGACAATACCTGCGAGATCTGCCGGGCCGGCTATCAGAGCTCGTGCGTCAATCGCGAGTTCATCCACGGCACCATCGGCACGCAGGCAGAGCGCGCCCGCATCCCGCTCGCTGACGGGACCCTAGTGGCCGCCCCGGACCTGCCGCCCGAGGACCTGACCCCGAGCCTCCTGGCCGCCTCCGACGTTCTCGGCACCGGGTGGTTCGGTGCTGTCGCCGCCGAGGTCGGTCCGGGGAAGACGGTTGCGGTGGTCGGCGACGGGGCCGTCGGCCTGCTCGCCGTGCTGGCCGCGAGGCACCTCGGCGCGGAACGGATCATCGCCATGAGCAGGCACGCACCGCGACAGCAGCTGGCCCTCGAGTTCGGCGCGACCGACATCGTCGAGGAGCGAGGGAATCAGGGCGCGGCCACGATCAAGGAGCTCACGGGCGGTCTCGGCGCGCACTCGGTGATCGAGGCAGTCGGCACCCAGGAATCCATGATGCAGGCCATCCGCTCCACCCGGCCGGGCGGGCACGTCGGCTTCGTCGGCGTCCTCCACGATGTCGCAATCCCCGGGGAGGAGTACTTCTTCTCCCACGTCCACCTGCACGGCGGTCCCGCTCCGGTGCGTCGCTTCCTGCCGGACCTGATCCAGCTCATCTGGGATCGCAAGATCGATCCGGGCAAGGTCTTCGACCTCACCCTACCCCTCGAACAGGCACCCGACGGGTACAAGGCGATGGACGAGCGTCGGGCGACGAAAGTCCTCCTTACGCTCTGATCTGGGAGGTGGCGATGGATTACCGACAACTGGGGCGGTCGGGACTGCGCGTCTCGGCCCTCACGCTGGGCACCATGACCTTCGGCGGCCGGGGGATGTTCGCGACGTTCGGCTCTACCGACGTCAAGGGTGCCGCCCGCCAGCTCGACCTCGCCCTGGACCACGGCGTGAATCTCATCGACACCGCTAACGTGTACTCAGGCGGCCTGTCGGAGGAGATTCTCGGCGAGGCGCTCGAGGCCGCCGCGACCGCGTCATGGTCGCCACGAAGGTCCGCATGCCGATGGGCGAGGGCCCCAACGACGGAGGCCTGTCGCGCCGCCACATCATCGCCCAGTGCGAGGCGAGCCTTCGCCGGCTGCGCGCCGACCACATCGACCTCTATCAGGTGCACGAGTGGGACGGGCAGACGCCGCTCGAGGAGACCCTCGAGGCGCTGGACACGCTCGTGCGTTCCGGCAAGGTGCGCTACGTGGGCTGCTCGAATTACGCGGGCTGGCACCTGATGAAGGCGCTCGCCGCCTCGGAGCGTCACGGCTATCAGCGCTTCGTGTCTCAGCAGATCCACTACACGCTCCAGGCGCGCGAGGCCGAGTACGAGCTCGTGCCGATCGCGCTCAACGAGCAGGTCGGCATCCTCTCCTGGAGCCCGCTCGCGGGCGGTCTGCTGTCGGGCAAATACCGAAGGGGAGTCCGGCCCGAGAGCGGACGCCAGCTCACGGACTGGGACGAGCCGCCGGTGCGTGACGAGGACGCCCTCTACGACATCGTCGACGCGCTCGTCGAGATCGGGGAGGGCCACGGCGTAGTCGGCCGCACAGGTTGCGGTCGCCTGGTTGCTCGCCCGGCCCGGCGTGACCTCGCTCGTGATCGGCGCCCGCACCGACGAACAGCTCGAGGACAACCTCGCCGCGGCGGAACTCGAGCTCTCGGCCGACGAACGCGCGCGGCTCGACGCGCTGAGCGCGCCCCCGCTGATCTATCCCTACTGGCACCACGCGAAGTCGGCCGCGGACCGCCTCGGGCCCGCCGACCTGTCCCTTCTGGGGCCGTACCTGGCCGGCGAGGCGTGAGCGGCCGGCCGGGCAAGGATGAGCGCCGCGCCATGAGCTGCTGCTCTGGCCGTGAAGCCAGCTGGGGCGGAATGGCACGAGGGTTGATTCCGGGATCGACCGCTGGGTTGAAACTGCTCAGCGGTGCTGGCCAGGACCGCTGGTCGACCGCCGGCAGCTTGCTGGCCGCCAGCTCGGTGGGCGCCGCATTCGTAGGGGTGGCCTCCCGGTGACCTGAAAGACCCCGAGGCGTTCAGACATCGAACGTGGCGACGATTGGCGCGTGGTCGCTACGGGAGTCCTCGGAAATTCTCGGGACGGTCGACGAGGCCGTAGGCCCTCGTCCCGCGCCCGATCCGCAGGGTCCGGCCACTGCGTGCCGGTGTCCAGATCGCCGCCGAGCGCTCGGTCATCGCACCGCCTCGCCTTGCCGCTCCTGGAGGACCCAGGTGTTGCCGTCGGGGTCGCTGAAGTCGGCGAACGAGCCGTAGTCGCGGCGCTCGGGATCCGGGCCCGGTTCCCACCCGCCCGACCCCATGTGTCGGATCTCGCTGACGTCGACCCCGCGCTCGACCAGCTCCGCCCGCGCGACCTCGATATCGGTGACGACCAGGTGCGTCCCCCGGTAGGAGCCCGGCGCCGCGTCCGTGATCCCGATCCCGATGGTGATCGAGCACGCCGAGCCCGGCGGCGTCATCTGGACGACCCGGAACTCCTC
>JBOGWD010000241.1:0-4151 GCA_050693275.1 Actinomycetota bacterium
CACGGAGCTCGGCGTGGACGGCCGGATTGCCGGCCAGGACGTCTCCCGTCAGATAATCGTCGCCGCCGGACCAGTCGGTGACCACGCCGCCGGCCTCCTCGATCAGGAGCGCGCCGGCGGCCACGTCCCACGGCGACAGGCCCAGCTCGAAGAACCCGTCGAACACGCCGGCGGCCACCCAGGCCAGGTCGAGGGCCACGGCGCCCGGGCGGCGGAGGTCCTCGAACCGCTCCAGGGCCGGGAGGAACACCTCCAGGTACTCGGGGAGCCGTTCCTTCGACCGGAACGGGAACCCCGTCCCAACCACGGCCCGGTCGGGCGGGATGGAGGACACGCTCAGGGGGCTTCCGTCCTGCTCGGCTCCCCGGCCCCGGGCCGCGGTGAACGTGGTGTCCAGGTAGGGGCCGTGCACAGCCCCCGCCACCGGCCGTCCGCCGCTGATGAGGGCCACGGACACCCCCACGATGGGGAACCGGTGGACGAAGTTCACCGTGCCGTCGAGGGGGTCGACCAGCCAGTACTCGCCGCCCTCCGGGCCCCCCAGCTCCTCGCCGACCACGGCGATCCCGGTTTCCCTGGCCAGCACCTCCCGGGAGGCCTCCTCGGCGGCCCGGTCGACCTCGGTGACGTAATCGGCCCGCCCCTTGAGCTCGATCTGCCCGGGCTCCCGGTCGAGGATCACCCGGCCGGCGACCAGGGCCGCCCGGACGGCCACCTCCCGGTACCGCTCCAGGTCCTCCCGGCTGGCCACTGGCCGAGGCTAGCAGAGGGCCCCCCGGGGGTCGGGAAAGAGTGACAAAAGGGGCGGTCGGCAAGACAAGCCCGCCCTTTGACACCCCTGAGGGTCCGCTATACTCTTACCGTTCGTCGTGGCCCGGGCTTCGGGCCGCGCAGTTCACTCTGCGTCCGGGGGAACCGAGGGGCTGACGTCTGTCGGCCCTGGGCACAGGACAAAGGATGACAGCGACGACGGGACACGCATGCCGACGACGCAGCAACTGGTCAGACGAGGCCGCAGGTCGGCCCGGGCGAAGACGAAGAGCCCAGCGCTCAGGGGCTCTCCGCAGCGCCGGGGTGTCTGCACGCGTGTCTACACGACCACCCCGAAGAAGCCGAACTCGGCGCTTCGGAAGGTCGCCCGGATCCGCCTGACCAGCGGCATCGAGGTCACCGCCTACATCCCCGGCGCGGGGCACAACCTCCAGGAGCACTCGATCGTGCTCGTCCGGGGCGGCCGGGTCAAGGACATCCCGGGCGTCCGGTACAAGGTGATCCGGGCGGCGCTGGACACGGCCGGGGTGGCCGACCGGAAGCAGGCGCGGTCCAAGTACGGCGCCAAGAAGTCGGCGTAGGGGAGCGGGAGGCCGAGTCATGCCGAGGCGTGGTGCTCCCCCGAAGCGCGGAGCCGGACCGGACCCGATCTACCAGAACGTGCTGGTCACCCAGCTCATCAACAAGATCATGGTGAGCGGGAAGAAGACCCTGGCCGAGCGCATCGTCTACAACGCGCTCGACCGGATCAGCGAGCAGACCGCGAATGACCCGGTCATCACGCTGAAGAAGGCCGTGGAGAACGCCCGTCCGCTGCTCGAGGTGCGCTCCCGGCGGGTCGGCGGCGCGACCTACCAGGTTCCGGTGGAGGTTCGGCCCGCCCGGGGGACCACGCTGGCGCTCCGATGGCTGGTGGGGTTCGCCCGGCAGCGCAAGGAGAACACGATGGCCGACCGGCTGGTCGGGGAGATCACGGACGCCTCGCAGGGTCAGGGCGGCTCGGTGAAGCGGCGCGAGGACATCCACAAGATGGCGGAGGCGAACAAGGCGTTCGCCCATTACCGGTGGTGAGCTGATTGGCCACCCCCGCGAGGGAGATGGAGATGGCGAAGGCGACACGGGAGGTACCCAAGAGCGGAGGCCAGAAGGGCCTGGTCATCCGGGAGTACCCCCTGTCCAGGACCCGGAACATCGGGATCATGGCCCATATCGACGCGGGCAAGACCACCACCACTGAGCGCGTCCTCTACTACACCGGCAAGACCTACAAGCTCGGCGAGGTCCACGAGGGCACGGCCCAGATGGACTGGATGGTCCAGGAGCAGGAGCGGGGCATCACCATCACCTCGGCCGCTACGACCTGCCAGTGGAAGGATCACTGGATCAACATCATCGACACGCCCGGCCACGTCGACTTCACCATGGAGGTCGAGCGGTCCCTCCGGGTGCTCGACGGCGCCGTGGCAGTTTTCGACGCGGTGGCCGGGGTCGAACCGCAGTCCGAGACCGTGTGGCGCCAGGCCGACCGGTACCGGGTCCCCCGGATCTGCTTCGTCAACAAGATGGACCGCGTCGGGGCTGACTTCGAGCGGACCGTGAAGATGATCGAGGACCGGCTCCATGCCAAGCCCCTGGTGGTGCAGCTCCCGTGGGGGACCGAGGACGCCTTCGTCGGCGTCCTGGACCTCGTGGAGATGAAGGGCCTCCGGTGGACCTCGGAGAAGGGCGAGGAGTGGGAGACGGTGGACATCCCCGAGGACCTCCGGGAGACCGCCCTGGAGTGGCGGCACAAGCTGTACGAGCAGCTGGCCGACCACCACGAGACGCTGATGGAGAAGTACGTCGAGGGCCAGGAGCCCGAGGCCAAGGAGCTCCGTGAGGCCCTCCGGGAGGCCACGCTGGCCGTCGAGGGGACCCCGGTCCTGTGCGGCAGCGCCTTCAAGAACAAGGGCATCCAGCCGCTGCTCGACGCCGTGGTCGACTACCTGCCCTCGCCCCTGGACGTGCCTCCGATGGAGGGCGCCATCCCGGGGACCCGGGAGCGGGCCGTTCGGAAGGCCGACGACAACGAGCCGTTCGCCGCCCTGGCGTTCAAGATCATGTCCGACCCGTACGTGGGCCGGCTGACGTACTTCCGTGTCTACTCCGGCTCGGTCCGGGCCGGCGCCCACGTGCAGAACGTCACCAAGGACCGCAAGGAGCGGATCGGCCGCATCCTGCAGATGCACGCGAACCACCGCGAGGACAAGGAGGCGGTCTTCGCCGGCGACATCGTGGCCGCGGTCGGTCTCAAGCACTCCACGACCGGGGACACCCTGGCGGACCCCTCGAACCCGATCCTCCTCGAGTCCATCAGCTTCCCCGCTCCGGTGATCTCGGTGGCCATCGAGCCGAAGACCAAGGCCGATCAGGACAAGCTCGGGCAGGCGCTGGCCAAGCTGGCCGACGAGGACCCCACCTTCCTGGTTCGCAACGAGGAGGAGACCGGCCAGACCATCATCGCGGGCATGGGCGAGCTACACCTCGAGGTGCTGGTGGACCGGCTCACCCGTGAGTTCAACGTCGAGGCCAACGTGGGCAAGCCTCAGGTGGCTTACCGGGAGACGATCCGCAAGCCCGTCGAGAAGGTGAACGGCCGCTACATCAAGCAGACCGGCGGGCGCGGCCAGTACGGCCACGTGGTCGTCAACCTCGAGCCGACCGGTCCCGGCGGCGGATACGAGTTCGTCAACAAGATCACCGGGGGCGACATCCCCAGGGAGTACATCCCCTCGGTGGACCAGGGGATCCAGGAGGCCATGGAGACCGGGGTGCTGGCCGGCTACCCGCTGGTCGACATCCGGGCCACCCTGGTGGACGGCTCGTACCACGAGGTGGACTCGTCGGAGGTCGCGTTCAAGGTGGCCGGACAGATCGCCCTCCGGGATGGAGTGAAGAAGGCCGATCCGGTCCTCCTCGAGCCCGTGATGCAGATCGAGGTGGTCACCCCGGAGGACTACATGGGAGACGTGATCGCCGACCTCACCAGCCGCCGCGGCAAGGTCGAGCGGATGGAGCAGCGGGCCTCGAGCCAGGCGATCCGGGCGCTGGTCCCGCTGGCGGAGATGTTCGGATACGCCACCGACCTGCGGTCCCGCACCCAGGGGCGGGCCACCCACACGATGCAGTTCCACTCGTACCAGGAGGTCCCGGCGGGAATCGCCAAGGAGATCGTGGCGAGGGTCCGGGGCGAGTAGGAGGAGACGAAGTGTCGAAGAAGAGGTTCGAGCGGACCAAGCCCCACGTGAACATCGGCACGATCGGGCACATCGACCACGGCAAGACCACCCTGACCGCGGCCATCACCAAGGTCCTGGCCGAGAAGGGCATGGCCGACTTCA
>JBOGWD010000242.1:0-2415 GCA_050693275.1 Actinomycetota bacterium
AGGACGGGCATCATCAGGTCGAGGAGGATCAGGTCCGGCTTCTCGGCGTCGATCTTCTGGAGGGCCACCTGGCCGTTGGCGGCCTCGGCCGTGTCGAAGCCCGCCGCCCGCAGGTTCGTCCGCAGGAGCGTCAGGATGTCCGGGTTGTCATCGACGATCAGGATCTTGCCAGGCATGGCTCCACCGTTCCTCGAGGCACCGAGGCTCCGTGAAGTGTATCGGTAGGGAGGGACACCCGACTTGAGGATTCTCGGACCTATAGCAGCCGCCCCGAGAACAGGAGCCCGATGGGGAGCACGAACAGCCCCGCCACGAACACGACCAGGCGGGGGGTGGTGGCCACGATCCAGTCGTCCAGGGCCAGGACCAGGCGTTGGAGGGGCCGGTAGGCCGCGGCCAGCAGGATGATCGTGATCACCAGGACCGCCACGGCCTGGGCCAGGACGACCTGGACCCCGGTGGGGTCGCCCAGGAGCATCGCCGCGACGAGGGTGTCGGCCAGGGTCGTGGCGTTGGCCCCGGCGATGTAGGGGAGGGCCTCCCGCCTGGTGATGTAGCCCTTGCTGGCCAGGGGGACCAGGACGGTGAGGGCCACCGAGACCGACAGGGTGAGGAGGGCCGCCAGGCAGCCCATGGCGAACATGGGCCAGGGCCGGCGCATCCAGTCGAGGCGCGACTCCGCGTGGCGCTCGCCGTCCAGCTCGGGGAGCACCTGGTCGAGCAGCTTGAAGGAGGCCAGGATGATCGCCAGGCCGATCGGGAACAGGAGCGGTTCCGGCAGCACGTCTCTGGCCACGTTCACCAGCGGCCCCCACACGACGTCGATCGCGCCCGTCAGCTCGGCCGAGGCCTGCCAGTTGATCCCGCCGAACAGCCCGGCCTTGTAGGTGGCGTATCCGAGGAACATCGCGGGGACGTAGACCACCGCGGTCATCGACAGCGCCAGGACCCCCATCCCGATCGAGTTCCGGCGGTCGCGGCTGCGCATCGCGTACAGGAACCCCACCAGGAGGACGATGAAGGAGGCTCCCAGGCGTGAGCCGGTGAGCATGGTGAAGGTCTGGAGGTCGTTGGTGGCCCCCGCGTTCTCCAGGGCCAGAGCGGCCGCCGCCACCGGCGACCCGGACAGGACCACGTAGGCACCGAGCCACCCCAGGCCGAGCGTGCTGACCATGTTGTCGACCGGGAAGGTCCCCTGGAGCCGGGGGGCGAACGACTGGGCCCCCTCCTTCATGAACTGGATGGACAGGATGAACAGGAACAGCGCGGCCAGGAAGTACAGCGCCTTCACCAGGACCCGCCGGGTCCGTCGAGAGGCCTCCACCCGAACCTCCGGCGCCGTCAGGGGAGGGGAGGGCGTGACCTCCGCGGCGTCTCCGTTGCCGACGGGGGCCGGTGCGCGCTGCTCGATCTGGCTCGGGTTGTCGGGTTCTTTCCCCATACGTCCTGGCGGTCGATGGCCTGGGATCGCTCGCTACCTTACCCCATGGATCGAACCTGCCGAGGCTCCACCTCTCCGTCCGCCTTCCCTTGGTACCCTTCGAGGATGACGAAGCCGTACGACCCGTCCGAGATCGAGCCGAAATGGGCGAACGCCTGGGAGGCCGACCGCCTGTACGCGGCCGGTGGCCCGGACGACCCCCGTCCGAGGTTCTACGCGCTCGACATGTTCCCCTATCCGTCGGGCGACCTGCACATGGGCCACGCCGAGGCCTTCGCCCTGGGCGACGTGATCCCCAGGTTCCGCTGGATGCAGGGCTACAACGTGCTGCACCCGATCGGATGGGACTCGTTCGGGCTGCCGGCCGAGAACGCCGCGATCCAGCGAGGGGTCCATCCGAAGGAGTGGACCTACGCCAACATCGAGAAGCAGGCGGCGTCGTTCCGCCGGTACGGCGTGTCGTTCGACTGGTCGACCCGCCTGCACACCTCGGACCCCGAGTACTATCGGTGGACCCAGTGGCTGTTCCTGAAGCTGTACGAGCGCGGCCTGGCCTACCGCAAGCTGGCCCCGGCCAACTGGTGCCCCAAGGACCAGACCGTGCTGGCCAACGAGCAGGTCGTGGCCGGCGCGTGCGAGCGGTGCGGGACGCCGGTGGTCCGCAAGGATCTGGTCCAGTGGTTTTTCAAGATCACCGACTACGCCCAGGCCCTGCTGGACGACATGGAGCTGCTGCCCGGCTGGACCGACCGCGTGCTGACGATGCAGCGGAACTGGATCGGGCGCTCCGAGGGCGCCGAGGTCGAGTTCGAGATCGACGAGACCGACGAGCAGGTCACCGTGTTCACCACCCGGCCCGACACGCTGTGGGGCGTGACGTTCTTCGTGTTCGCCCCGGAACATCCGATGGTCGAGGAGCTGGCCAAGGCCGGGGGCACCTCGGCCGAGGTGACCGCGCTCCGGGACCGGCTCCA
>JBOGWD010000243.1:0-1164 GCA_050693275.1 Actinomycetota bacterium
CCGGGAGCCCGATACCGTCCTTGTCCTCGACGATGAGGCGGAGTCCAACGGATGGGTCGTGGGCGACCGGATCGACGTCCGGTTCGCCAAGACGGGGACCAGGGAGCTCACGGTGAGCGGCCTGTACCGGGACCCGCAGCTGCTGGGGAGCTACGCGATCTCGCTCGACACGTTCGAGGCGAACTTCGCCGTGCGGCTGGACAGCCTGGTGCTGGTCAAGCTGGCCGAGGGGGTCTCGGCGGCCGAGGGACGCCGGGTGCTGGAGGCCGCCACGGAGGAGTCCCCGAACGTGCAGGTCCAGGATCAGGCCGGGTTCAAGGAGCAGCAGGCCCAGCTGATCGATCAGTTCCTGGCGGTGATCCAGGTCCTCCTGCTGCTGGCCATCGTGATCGCCCTGTTCGGTATCGTGAACACGCTGGGTCTGTCGATCTACGAGCGCGTCCGTGAGCTGGGCCTGCTCCGCGCGGTGGGCATGAGCCGGGGACAGGTTCGACGCATGATCCGGGCCGAGGCGGTGATCATTGCCGTGCTCGGCGGGGTCCTGGGCGCCGCGATCGGGGTGCTGTTCGGCTGGGCCATGCAGGGCGCGCTGGCGTCGCTCGGCATCGACCGCCTGTCCGTCCCCGTCGGCTCGATCGCGCTCTACCTGGTGGCGGCGGGCCTGGCCGGGGTCGTCGCCGCGATCTGGCCCGCTCGTCGCGCGGCCAGGCTGAACGTCCTCGAAGCGATCGCCTACGAGTAGAGGAGGTCACCATGGTCGAGATCGGGGAAGCGATCGAGAACGCCGTCCGCTACCTGTCTGAGCATCCGGACGAGGCACGGTACACGGACCCGTTCGCCCGGGCGACGCTGGGGGAGGCGCTTCGAGCGGAGGTCGAGGGACCGAACGGCCTCCGCCTCGTCACCGACATGCCGGCCGGGATCGGTGGTCGGGAGGAAGAGCCGTCGCCCGGCTGGCTGTACCGGGCCGCGATCGCATCCTGCGTGGCGTCCACGATCGGGATGGAAGCCGCTCGCGAGGGCGTGATCATCCGTTCCCTCCAGGTCGAGGTGGACAGCGAATCGGACGACCGGGGGATCCTGGGGATGGACGAGGCGGTGCCTGCCGGGCAGCTCTCCACGCGGGTCCGGGTGCGGGCGGCGGCGGACGGGGTGGAGGAGGGT
>JBOGWD010000244.1:0-2190 GCA_050693275.1 Actinomycetota bacterium
GTCGGGATGGACGGAACGGACGGGAGAAGCAGCACCGAGCGGTGCGAGCATGACGGGCATGGGCGATCCGGCCGACCTCGTCCTGACCGGGGCGACGATCCGGACGATGAACCCGGCCTCTTCGGCAGCGGAGGCCGTGGCGGTTCGCGGCGACAGGATGGTCGCGGTGGGGTCGGCGAAGGAGGTCCGCGGCCTGGCCGGTCCCCGCGCGGAGGTCCTGGACCTGCCGGGCCGCCTGATCGTCCCGGGGTTCCAGGACGCCCACGTCCATCCCCCCTCCAGCGGCCTGGAGCGGCTCCGGTGCGACCTCAACGACACCATGGACGCCGACCAGTACCGGCGGATCGTGGCCGAGCACGCCCGGACCCACCCGGACGAGCCGTGGATCCTCGGCGGAGGCTGGTGGCCGGCCGCGTTCCCGGGCGGCACGCCGCGACGCGAGGACCTCGACGCCATCGTTCCCGACCGCCCCGTGTACCTCCCCAACCGCGACGGCCACGGCGCCTGGGTGAACTCCCGGACGCTGGCCGTGGCCGGGATCGATCGCCGCTCGCCCGACCCGCCGGACGGGCGGATCGAGCGCGATCCGGGCACCGGTGAGCCCACCGGAACCCTCCACGAGGGAGCCATGGCGCTGGTCGAGGACCTGGTCCCGCCGACCTCGCCCGAGGAGTGGGAGCGGGCCATCACCGAGGCGCAGGCGTACCTCCACTCGCTGGGCATCACGGCCTGGCAGGACGCGTGGGTGGGGCCCGAGCACCTCGAGGCCTACCTGGCCCTGGCCGGTCGCGGCGCATTGACGGCCCGGGTGGTCGCCGCATTGTGGTGGGAGCGGGAGCGAGGGCCGGACCAGATCGAGGACCTCGAGGAGCAGCGGGCTCGGGCGGCGGACGTGGGGATCGACGCCGGGACCGTCAAGATCATGCTCGACGGGGTCGTGGAGAGCTTCACCGCCCACATGCTCCAGCCGTACCTCGGCCCCGACGGCCGTCCCACCGACAATCGCGGCATCCCCTTCCTGGACCCCGAGGAGCTGACGGCCGCCGTGACCGGGCTCGACCGCCGGGGGTTCCAGGTCCACTTCCATGCCATCGGCGACGCCGCCGTCCGGAGCGCCCTGGACGCCGTCGAGGCCGCCCGCCGGGCGAACGGCCCCTCCGACCGCCGTCACCACATCGCCCACGTCCAGGTCGTGCATCCGCAGGACGTCCCCCGGTTCGGGGCCCTCGACGTGGCGGCCACCGTCCAGCCGTTCTGGGCGTCGCACGAGCCGCAGATGGACGAGCTCACCATCCCCTTCCTCGGCCCGGCACGGACTGTTCAGCAGTATCCCTTCGCCAGCCTTGCCGGGTCGGGCGCCACGCTGGCCTTCGGCAGCGACTGGTCGGTCAGCACGCCCGACCCGATGCTCCAGATCGAGGTGGCCGTCACCCGCGTCGATCCAGACGATCGAGGCGGGGAACCGTTCCTCCCCCAGGAGCGCCTCGACCCCGACACGGCGCTGGAGGCCTTCACCCGCGGCTCGGCGTACGTGAACCGTCTCGACGGGAAGACCGGAACCATCGAGGCCGGGAAGCTGGCCGACTTGGTGGTGCTCGACCGAGATCCGTTCGCGGACGGCCCCATCGGTCAGGCCCGCGTCGTGCTGACCGTGGTCGGCGGCCGGGTCGTCCACGAGGCGCCGGCCTGAGCTGGGTTGCCTCGCGACCGCGGAGGGGCCACGATTGGCTGGGAGGATCCGTCCGGAACGAGAGGAGGCCGTGATGCGGAGACCTCGATCGAGCCTGATAGCTGTGCTGGCCGCGGGAGCGTTGCTCACCGCGGCGTGCGCCGGGGAGGAGACCACCACCGGCGGCGGCGGAGGGGGTGGGGGCGGTCAGGAGGAGGTCAACGACTTCCTGGCTTCCATCCAGGAGCGAGGGACGCTCCGGGTGGCCACCGACCCCCAGTACCCGCCGCAGTCGGCCTTCAACGAGGAGACCGGCGAGTGGGAGGGCTTCGACATCGACGTGGCCACGGAGATCGCCGAGCGGATGGGCGTGGAGATCGAGTTCATCACGCCCGGGTGGGAGCAGATCATCGCCGGAGGATGGCAGGACCGGTGGGACCTGTCGGTGGGCTCGATGACCGTCACGCCGGAGCGAGACGAGGTGCTGAACTTCGTGACGCCGTACTACTACACGCCGGCTG
>JBOGWD010000245.1:0-4451 GCA_050693275.1 Actinomycetota bacterium
GCGAGAAGGAGCCGGTGAGCTGGGAGGGGAAGCACTTCCGGCTCGACGAGGCCTACTGCCGCCCGCGCCCCAGGCAGCGGCCTCGACCGCCGCTGTGGGTGGGAGGCAAGGGCGGGCCGCGGCTGGCCCGGCTGGTGGCCCGACGGGCCGACGGCTGGAACACGGTGTGGGCGTGGACCCCGGAGGAGTACGGGGAGCGGGCCCGAGCGCTGGACCGCGCGTGCGACCGAGAGGGGCGTGACCCCGCCTCGGTGCGGCGGTCGGTGGGCCTGTATGCGGTGGTGGGAGAGGACCGGCCCGACCTGGATCGGCGGTGGCGAGCGCTCCAGCGGTGGATGCCGGGCGGCTCGCTCGACGGCCTGTCGCTCCAGGACTGGGGCCGGGACAAGCTGGTGGGGACGCCGGAGGCCGTGGCGGAGCGGCTGGCGGCCTTCTCGGCCCTCGGCGTGGAGGAGACCATCGTCTCGGTGGGATCGCTACCGTTCGCCGTGTTCGACGACTCGATGCTCGACGTGGTCGCCGAAGCCGTCATCCCGGGGGCCCGAGGTCTCTGACGATGGACGTCCTGGAGGCGGCGGTTCGGGTCCTCGAGGAGCAGGGGGAGCCCCTCCACTGGACCGTGATCCAGGACATCGCCCTCCAGCGCGGCTACCTGGACCCGTTCACCGAGCGTGACATCCGCAGGCGGCTGCTGGGGGCGCTCTCGGGCGCGGCCAGGAAGTCCGACGGGCCCGTGATGAAGGCCGGTCGGGGGATCTACGCCCTGCGGGGCCGACCCCAGCGCGACTCGGGACGTGCGGGTTGACCGAGGTCGTTCCCCGGAAGGGGATGCCTTCAGAGGATCGCCGGCTCTCACCGTTCACGGGATGGTCCCGGAGCCACTGGGAATACGTGGCGGATCTTCTGCTGGAGGGGATCCTGAAGCATGCCTCGCCTCAGGGCGCACGGATCCTTCCTCCGGGGGGCCGCCGCTCCAGTAGGGGCAGCGACCTGGAGAGCCTCGAGGGCTTCGCTCGCACGTTCCTGCTGGCCGCGTTCCGTCTGCGGGGTGCCGACGGGACAGTGCCGCGGCTGGCCGACCTGTTCTCCCGAGGTCTATCGGCCGGTTGCGACTCTCGCAGTGGTGAGGCGTGGCCTCGCCTCGAGGACTACTCGCAAGGGATGGTCGAGGCCGCGTCCATCGCCATCGCCCTCCATGAATCGAGGCCGTGGATCTGGGATCGGCTGGGCCAGTCATCCCAGGAACACGTCGTCGACTGGCTGTCGACCTTCCACGGCAAGCGGACCCCCGACAACAACTGGCACTGGTTCCGTGTCATCGTGAGCACGTTCCTGAAATCTATCGGAGCTAGCCACGAGCCGATAGATTCCGCGCTGGATCGCATCGAGGACTTCTACCGGGGGGACGGTTGGTATAGCGACGGCCCAGGCGAGTCCTACGATCACTATGTGGGGTGGGCCTTCCATTTCTATGCCCTGATGTGGGTGCGGATGGACGGGTTCCGATCGGACCCCGAGAGAGCCGAACTCTACAAGGAACGAGCTCGCCAGTTCCTACAGCAGTATGTGCACCTCTTTGCCTCCGATGGGGCACCCCTGTACCAGGGACGCTCGCTGATCTATCGGTTCGCGACGGTGGCGCCGTTCTGGGCCGGCGCGCTGTTGGGGGCGTCTCCACTGGAACCCGGCCGCACCCGGCGACTCGCCTCCGGTGTCCTGCGCTACTTCCTGGATCGAGGTGCCGTCCGGGATGGGCTCCTGACGATGGGGTGGCATAGCGAGTTCCTACCGATGGCGCAACACTATTCAGGGAGTGCCTCGCCCTACTGGGCATCCAAGGCCTTCACCGGGTTGCTGCTGCCCCGAGATCACTCCGTCTGGACCGACGTGGAATTGCTCCTGCCGGTAGAGGAACAGGACTTCTGCCTGGCCATGCCGGTTCCGGGCTTCCTTGTCCAGGGCACCAAGGACGACGGGATCGTCCGCATCGCGAGTCATCGGACCCACGCACGGGCGGGGCCGGCCCAGAGACGCGCAACGTCTTCCAGATTGCGGCGTGTGCGCAGAGAAGTACTCCGAGGGATTCGGCGCATCCCCCAGAGCGGCAGGGTGCTCCGCCGGATCCGCCGCGTCGTGCAGAGGGGCGATTCAGACAACGATGTCCACTATCGGAAGGTGGGGTACAGCACTCACTCCGCACCGGATATCGGCGGTGTCGCCGAGGTTCACGATCTCGATTCCCACGTGGCCATCGTGTCCCCACGTCACGTCAGCAGGAGACAGAAGATCCATCCGATCGCCATCGAGGATCATTTCGCGGCTTCCGCTTACGTCGATGAACGCCCTGGTGAGCGGACCCAGGTGGAGATCGTGTCAGTCGCCAAGTCAGGAGTCGAGTTCAGGATCTCTCATGCGAGAGGCCCAGCCGGGGCCCTGATCGTTCGCGACGGGGGGTTTGCCATCGCCTCCGATGAGATATTGCGCACAGAAGAGGGTGAGACGTGGGCCATGGCCCAAACCACGCTGGGTCTACGCTCGTTGATCGTTGGCCTGCACGGCTTCTCGGAGGGAGCGTCGTCACTGCTGGAGGCCCACAACCCCATGGGGCGCTACTCCGCGACGCCTTATCTGATCTCGAGGGGATCTGAGGAGGAGGCGGTGACGGTCTCTGCCGTCTACCTCGGGGCCGTGCAATTGGATGCGGCTGCGATCCACAGAGCCCTGGACGAGGTCTCAGTCGATGGCGGCAGAGTTATTCTTGGATTCGGAGATGGGGAGCGGTACGTGGTCAACCTCGGTGGGCCGGTCGAGATGGGCATCGAGCTGGGAGGAAGTCCTCTGACCGGAAGCACCCGGTTCGCACGCGTCACGGGCGACGACGTCTACGTCGTTCCCGATTAGAGTGACCGGAGGGGTCGGGCGATTCTCCAGCCTCCGATCTTGATCGGGACTGCAATCTCAAGTCTTCGGATTCGTCGTCGCGGATGGCGGAGTCTGAAACGACGCTTGCACTAAAGCCGCGGCCGGGCGCTTTTCGAAGGACCCGCAGGACGCTCCCTCGAAGGGATTCCAATCGCCTGGAGGCTCGTCGCCCCAGAGCGCGTCCGATGAGCGCCTGGGAGAACCCCCGAAGGAAGCGAGCCCGGAACTGCGGGGTCCGAGCTACGGTCGGGGCCGATCGAAAGGCGGCATAGAAAAGGCGAAGCGCCGACCCTGGTTCGTTGTGTTGAGTCAGCTTCACCAGTGCTTCTTCGTACAGAGATCTCATTCGCAGAGCGCCCTCACCGAGCGCGCGTTCTGTGGGAGCAAGAGATGCAAGGAACGCTTCGTCGAGCCCAGACCGAACCTTCAGGATGTCGTGCGGGGTCCACTGTTGCGGGTGCTTCCTGGCCTCTACCACCACGTAGGGGTCGAGATACATGGGACCGAGGTGAGACACCCTCAGATGGAGTTCCCAGTCCTGCATCGCGATCAGTGCTTCGTCCCATCCTCCGATGGACCGCAAGAGCTCAGTCGGAAACATCACCTGACCCGTGTGGGCGACCCAGCCGGCGAAGAGTTCGGGCCAGATCACACGTACGCGCGGGATCCACACATGCGGATATCGCCTGTGGTGGCCACTCTCGTCGAAGTTGATCCGAGCGCCGCATGCAGCCACGGCATCATGATGACGTTTGAGCGAGTGCACCAGTACGGCGAGGGCTCGAGGCCGGAATCGGTCGTCGTCGTCCAGGAAGATTACGTACTCGCCCGATGCCTGGGCGAGCCCCCGATTGCGGGCGGGGGAGCGGTGCACGTGTTGGTCCATTCGCAAGACCCTGATCCGTGGATCGGAGATGGATTCCAGCCAACCAGGGGTTTTGTCCTCCGATGCGTCGTCCACGACCAGCAGTTCCCATCGGGTGAGGGTCTGCGCCTGGACGGAGGCGACGGCCTCCTGCAAATATCTCAGCCGGTTCCGCGTTGGGATCACGACGGAGACGACAGCCCGGATACCCATGGAGGAATCCTACAAAACTACCTGCCCTGGGTTGAAGGGCTCATTGCGGCCTTCCTCAGCGAAGCGACCAAAAAGACGGTCCCCACGGCTGAAACTTCTGCAGACCTAGAGAGTTGTCGGTCCTGGTACCGCTCGGAACGGACGAGCCCCGGACTACCCCTCAGACGAGTCGAGGATGCGTGGAAGCACCGCTCAACGCTGCCACCACCGGTGCGGCGTACAGACCTGCAGTGGTTACTCCCGGACTCGAGGATATGTGGCCCGCCGACGGGCGGCGATCAGGGCCACGGCTCCTCCGCCCAGGAGGATCCCGACGGCCGCCAGCAGGAGGGTGAGCTCGGCCCCGGTGAACGCCAGTGGGGCTGCCGCTGCCTCTTCCTCTGCCGGCTGGACCCCCGGGGCCTCCTCGACCTCGGGAGCGACGCCCGTCGGGACCACGGTCGTGCCTGCC
>JBOGWD010000246.1:0-2952 GCA_050693275.1 Actinomycetota bacterium
CGAGGTCCGGGCAGATCCGGAGGCCGTGGAGGGTCATGTCGTCCCCGGTGTTGACGACCGCCGTGACGTCCTCCGGCTTCACCAGGCGAAGCACCCCCCGAAGGAACTTGCCGGCGCCGACTCCGCCGGCCAGGGCCACGACCTTCATGCCGCCAGCCTACCTTCGGGCGGTGTTAGGCTCGCCACGATGCCGCGCTCCGACCATGCCGTCCGCCGCGCGCTCCGGCGCGCGTCCGAAGGGAAGTCGCTGTCGATCGAGGAAGCCTCGGCGCTGATGGAGGCTCGCGGCCACCCCCTGCGGGAGCTGCTCGAGGTCGCCTCGTCGCTCCGCGATCTCGGCCACGGACGCACCGTTACCTACTCGCGCAAGGTCTTCGTCCCGCTGACGATGCTGTGCCGCGACGTGTGCCACTACTGCACGTTCGCCAAGCCGCCCGCGAAGCTCGACCATCCCTTCCTCACCCTCGAGGAGGTGGTGACGATCGCCGAGGCCGGCCGGCGCGCGGGGTGCAAGGAGGCACTGTTCACGCTGGGCGATCGTCCCGAGGACCGGTACCGGGTCGCCGGCGAGTGGCTCTCCGAGCGCGGGTATCAATCGACGCTGGACTACGTTCGCGCGGCGTCGATCCGGGTGATCGAGAAGACCGGACTGCTGCCGCATCTCAATCCCGGCGTGATGCGGTACGAGGACATGGCCCGCCTGAAGCATGTGTCCGCGTCGATGGGGCTGATGCTCGAGCAGGCCACCGAGCGACTCCTGGAGAAGGGGATGGCGCACCACGGCTCGCCGGACAAGGTTCCCGCCGTCCGGCTGCGGACGATCGAGGACGCAGGACGGCTGGCCATCCCGTTCACCACGGGGATCCTCGTCGGGATCGGCGAGACGGCCCGCGAGCGCGCCGAGTCCCTGTTCGCCATCCGCGACGTGCACCGGCGATACCGCCATGTCCAGGAGGTCATCGTGCAGAACTTCCGGGCGAAGCCGGACACGCGCATGCACGATCGCCCCGAACCCGACGATGAGGAGTTCCTGGCCGCCGTGGCCACCGCGCGCGTGGTCCTGGGCCCGAGGGTCAACCTGCAGGGGCCGCCGAACCTGTCCGATCCGGGCTACGAGCGCCTGCTCGACGCGGGGATCAACGACTGGGGGGGAGTGTCGCCGGTCACGCCCGATCATGTGAACCCCGAGGCGCCGTGGCCGCGGCTGGAGGCCCTCCGCGCCCGGACCGAGGGAAAGGGATTCTCGCTCCGGGAGCGCCTGTGTGTGTACCCCGAGTACGCGACCCGTCCGGATCCCTACCTGGCCGGAAAGATGCGCGGTCCGGTCGAGGCGCTCCTCGGCGACGACGGGCTGGCCCGGGACGGGCAGCTCCCGGAGCCGGCCCCCTGGCAGGACCCGGAGGTGCAGTGGAAGCCCAGGGCCACCGAGCTCACCTTCGCCAAGGGGCCGGGCGCCGGGCTCCGAGCGGACGCCGAGCTCGTGTACGGGGACCTCGAGCACCTCGAGGTGCAGGCCACCCGGGCCTGGGCCCGGCGGCCCCGCGACCCGGCCCGGATCGACGCGACGGTCCGGGCCGCGCTGCGGAAGGCCGAGGCCCATCGCCCCATCGGCGACGAGGAGGCTGTGGGCCTGTTCGAGGCCGAGGGCGACGCCCTGGAGGCGCTGTGCGGGGTGGCGGACGACCTTCGGCGGGAGGCGGTGGGGGACGAGGTCACGTACGTCGTGAACCGGAACATCAACTTCACGAACGTGTGCTACGTGGGATGCCGGTTCTGCGCATTCGCCCAGCGAGAGGTCGACCCGGAGGCCTACACTCTCACGCTGCGGGAGGTCGCCGACCGGGCCGAGGAGGCTCGGGCCTACGGGGCGACCGAGGTCTGCATGCAGGGCGGGATCCACCCGGATCTTCCGGGGGACTTCTACTTCCGGCTCATCGACGCGATCAAGGCCCGGGTCCCCGAGATCCACATCCACGCCTTCAGCCCGATGGAGGTGCTGAACGGCGCCACCAGGCTGGGCATCTCCTTCAAGGAGTTCCTGGAGGAGTGCGCGGTCCGGGGCCTCGGCTCGATCCCCGGCACCGCCGCGGAGATCCTCGATGACGAGGTCAGGTGGGTGCTGACGAGGGGGAAGCTCCCGGCCGACACGTGGGAGGAGATCGTCAAGACCGCGCACAGCGCGGGCCTCCGCTCGTCCTCGACGATCATGTACGGACACGTCGACGCTCCACCGCACTGGGTTGCCCACATCCGACGGCTGGCCCGGATCCAGGACGAGACTGGCGGGTTCACGGAGTTCGTCCCGCTGCCGTTCGTGCACCAGAACGCACCGATCTACCTCGCGGGCAAGGCACGACCGTCGGCGACGTTCGAGGACAACCGTCGCATGCATGCGGTCGCCCGCATCCTGCTGGACGGTCGCGTCCCCAACGTGCAGGTGTCGTGGGTCAAGCTCGGGATGCACGCGAGCAAGGTGATCCTCCGCGGCGGTGCGAACGACTTCGGGGGCACCCTCATGGAGGAGACCATCTCGCGCATGGCCGGCGCGGACCACGGGATCCGGAAAGAGCCGCACGAGTTCGACGGTGCGATCCGAGACATCGATCGCGTGCCAGCGCAGCGCACTACCACATACGGGCGCGTCGTGCCAACACCATCTCGCTGAGTTATCCACAACACGAGAAAACGTGCGAAACACCCTTCAAACCGGTTAACAAAAAGTTCATCATTGGGACTGGACAAACGTGGTGCACTCCGTTCAGAATTACACGGATGTAGTTCCGAGCGGGGAGAGCGACGGATGCACCACTTCATTCCGTGGCAGGAGAGGGCAAGATGCCGGGAGTTCGACCCGGAGATTTTCTTCCCCGAGAAGGGCGGATCGTCGCGCGAGGCGAAGCGCATCTGCGCCGAGTGCACGGTTCGCATCGAGTGCCTCAACTACGCGCTGCG
>JBOGWD010000247.1:0-6374 GCA_050693275.1 Actinomycetota bacterium
CTGGCCGGCCACGAGGTCGACCTGGCCACGGACGCGGTGGCGGGCGAGGCCGCCCTGCGGCGGAACGGCCACTCGTTGGTCATCCTGGACGTGAACCTCCCCGGCGGGACCGGCCTGGAGCTGCTTCGCCTGGTCCGCCAGGAGCTCGGCCGGGAGACCCCGGTGATCATGCTTTCCGGCCAGAAGCAGGAGGACAACATCGTCCGGGCCCTGGAGTGGGGCGCGAACGACTACGTGACCAAGCCCTTCAGCCCTCGTGAGCTGGTGGCCCGCGTCAATCGATGGATGAAGGCTTCGGACGATGTGGCGTCGGTACGGTGACGACCTCTACGCGCTCCTCGTCCTGGCCGTCTTCACCTTCGAGGCCCTCGCTCTCGGCCTCCTGACCTGGTCCTTCGCGCTGGGGGCGGCCCGAGCCCTCGGTGGCGGGGACCTCACGCCGATCCTGGTGACCTCCGTCGCCGTGACGGCCCTGGGCCTGGTCACGATCGGCTCCTACGTCATCGCCTACCACGTCATCTCGGCGCGGCGGGAGCGCGGCCGGCGAGGGCGGCTGGAGACGTGGACGGCCCGCTGGGTGGCCGTGCTGTTCGAGGGCGAGTCCCCTCCGCCCGCGCCGCTACCACCGGAGGCCGTGGAGACGCTGCTCGATCTGCGCGAGCATCTCACCGGCTCCGAGGGGGAGCGGGTCCAGTGGCTGGTGCGCCGGTACCGGATCGGCCAGCGACTGCTGGACCGCACCGACGTCGACGCCGGCCGCCGGGGCCTGGGGCGCGTGCTCGGCTCGTTCAGGTACCGCCGGCTCTCCGGGCGGCTCGAGGCGCTGGAGGCGCTGGCCAAGGCCCGCCTGGCCCAATCGGTGGAGCCTCTCCTGCGGCTCCTCGACGACCGTGAGCCGGCCGTGCGGCTGATGGCCCTCCGGAGCCTGGCCAGGAGCCTGGCCCGCATGCCGAAGGGACCCCGATACGAGCGTGCCGTGCTCGGGATGGCCGAGGCCGTGATGGTCGCGACGATCCCGGCGGGCGCGGTCGAGGAGGCCATGCTCCTCCTGGAGGACGCGGCGCCGCGGGTGCTGGGCATCATCCTGGCGGCGGGGCCCACCGATCAGCGGTCGGGCCTCGTGGCCAGGGCCATCGACGCCGTGGGGCGACTCAAGCTCCTCGAGCTGTCGGATGACGTCGCGGCACACGTGACGGACACCTACCCCGAGGTTCGGGCAGCGGCCCTCCGGGCCCTGGGCCGTCTGGGGATCCTCCCGGCACGTGTTTCCGAGGCGGTCACCGCGGCGGTGGAGGACGAGGTGGAGTTCGTTCGGGTCCAGGCCGCCCGGACGGCGATGCTCCTGCCGAGGGACGTGGCCCGGCCGGCGCTGTGGCGGGCCCTGGGCGACGACTCCTGGTGGGTCCGTCGCGCCGCCGCCGGCGGTCTCCTCGGGCTGGGACCCGATGGGCCCCCGCTCCTTGAACGGGCTGGGCGCACCCACCCGGACCGGTACGCCCGGCACATGGCGGTGCAGGTGCTGCTCGACGCCGGGCGACTCGACGCCGACCGGGCCCGGAGCCTTCGGGAGGCCGGATGACGATCCTGGCCCCGGCCCTGCTGGTCTACCAGCAGCTCGTGCTGGTCTACTTCGCCGCGCTCAACCTCCTGTACGCCCTGTTCGGCTATCTGGGGCTGCGCTCGGTGGTGGTGTACTCGCGGCAGCTTCCCCAGGTGGCGTTGAAGGACCTCCTGGAGCGAGAGTTCTACAAGCCCGTGACGATCCTGGTGCCCGCGTTCAACGAGGAGGTCGGGATCGTGGCGAGCGTGCGGTCCCTGCTGTCCCTCCACTATCCGGAGTTCGAGGTCGTCGTGGCCAACGACGGGTCCACGGATCGGACCCTGGCTCGGATGACCGACGCCTTCGCCCTGGTCGAGGTCCCGCAGATCTACCGGCGGAAGCTCGAGACCCGGCCGGTGCACCGGGTGTTCCGGTCGCTCCGCCACCCCAACCTCACCGTGGTCGACAAGGAGAACGGCGGACGGGCCGACGCCCTCAACGCGGCCGTCAACATGGCCAGGTACCCCCTGGTGTGTCAGGTGGACGCGGACTCGCTCCTCGACGCCGAGGCGCTGCTGCGGGCGTCGCGCCTGTTCATCGAGGACGAGACGGTCGTGGGCGTCGGCGGCACGGTTCGGCCCAGGAACGGCGCGGTCGTGCGGGAGGGACAGGTCATGGAGATGCGCCTTCCCCGCCGGTGGATCGAGCGCTTCCAGGTCCTCGAGTACGCCCGGGCGTTCTTCACCGGACGGGCGGGGTGGAGCCGTTTCGGGGCCCTCCTCATCATCTCCGGAGCGTTCGGGGTGTTCCGTCGTGAGGCCGTCCTCGAGGTCGGCGGCTACGCCACGGACACCGTCACCGAGGACATGGAGCTCGTGATGCGGTTCCATCAGCGGTACCGGCGGGAGGGGAGGCCGTACCGGATCATCTTCACCCCCGACCCGATCTGCTGGACCGAGGTCCCCTCGGATCTGGGGACGCTCCGCCGGCAGCGCAACCGGTGGCACCGGGGGCTCCTGGAGACGCTGTGGCGATACCGGCGCATGACGCTGAACCCCCGCTACGGAGCGGTCGGGATGATCGGGATGCCGTACTTCTGGCTGTTCGAGGCCCTGTCCCCGGTCATCGAGGTCACCGGCTACCTGGTCCTTCCGGTGGTGTTCCTCCTGGGGATCGCCAACCCGGGGTTCGTCGGCCTGTTCGTGCTGTTGGCCCTGTTGTACGGCATCCTCCTGTCTGAGATGGCTGTGGGGATCGAGACGATGCTGCTGTCCCGGTACCCCCGGATCCGCGACCGGCTGATGCTGTTCGCCGCGGCGTTCCTGGAGTTCCTCGGGTACCACCAGATCCTGGCCGTGGAACGACTGATCTCGATGTTCCAGATCCGCAGGAGGCGGGGGATCTGGGGGCAGATGCGCCGGGTCGGTGTCGGTCAGGTGCTTCAGGAGACGGTCGGTGAGGATGCCGAGCCGGAGCCCGACGATCCCGGCGGTACGGCCGGACGCCCGCCCGTTTCGGACGAGCCTCCCGGGTCGGAGCGGCGCGCGGTGGGCTCGCATCGGGCTCGCCTATAATCGCCGGGCGCCGACGGCGCCATCCCTCTCATGCACACCACGCTCGAGAACGTCGACAAGCACCGGGTGAAGCTCACGGTGGACGTGCCCCCCGAGGAGACGAAGCCGGTCCTGGACCTCGCCTACCGGCACCTGGCCGAGCAGGTCAGCGTTCCCGGGTTCCGGAAGGGGAAGGTCCCCCGGCGGATCATCGACACCCAGGTCGGCCGGGAGGCGCTGCTCAGGGAGTTCCTGGACCACGCCCTGCCGACGTTCTACCTGCAGGCGCTCCGCGAGCATTCCCTGGCCCCGATCGCCGATCCTGAGTTCGACGACCTCGAGGTCACGGACCCGGAGGGCGCCGGCCTGCGCTTCGCCGCGACGGTGGAGATCCGCCCCCGGGTGGAGATGGCGGGATCCGACTACAAGGGGATCCGCCTGGACCGCCCGCCCGCCGAGGTCTCGGAGCGGGAGGTCGACGAGCAGCTCGACCGGCTCCGGGACCGGTTCGCCGAGCTGGAGAGCGTGGGCCGGCCGGCCGGCCGGGGCGACTACGTGGTCGCGGACATCCGGGCCTCGGCGCAGGGCGAGGAGGTCCCCGAGCTGTCCGGCCAGGGGGTCCTGTACGAGGTGGGGAGCGGGGGGATCGTCCCAGAGCTCGACTCCGAGCTGGAGGGGGCCAGGCCCGGGGGCATCCACAAGGTCGGGGCCACGCTCCCGGAGCGGTTCGGTGACCGGGCCGGCCAGCAGGTGACGTTCTCGGTCCTGGTGAAGGAGGTCAAGGGGAAGAAGCTCCCCGCCCTGGACGACGAGTTCGCCACGACGGCGTCGGAGTTCGACTCGCTCGATGCGCTGCGGGCCGACATCCGCACGAAGCTGGGCGCGCTCAGGGAGGCCCAGTCGGAGGCCAGGCTTCGCGACGAGGCCCTGCGGGCCCTGGCGGCCACGGTCGATGCCGTGGAGCTCCCCGATCGGCTCGTCGACGCCGAGACCGAGTCGCGGATCGAGGCCGCCCGCCGCCGAGCCGAACAGCAGGGCGTCACGCTGGAGCAGTTCCTGGAGGCGGCGGACGTCGAGGAGCTCCGGTTTCGTTCCGACGCCAGATCCCACGCGATCCGCGCGATTCGGGCCGACCTGGCCCTCGAGGCCGTGGCCCGCGCCGAGGGCATCGAGGTCTCCGACGAGGACCTCGACGGTGTTGTCAAGGCCCTGGCGGAAGACGCGGGGAGGAGTCCGAAGGAGGTACGGAAGCAACTCGAAGCCAGCGGGCAAATGACATCGCTGGCCGGTGATATCATCCGAGACAGAGCCCTCAACCTCGTGGTGGAGAACGCCGAGGTGGTCGGCGAGGGCGGGACCTCCGAGGAGACCGAAGGGAAGGACGGATGAACAACTACCTGGTTCCAGTGGTGATCGAGCAGACCAACCGAGGGGAGCGCTCGTTCGACATCTACTCGCGTCTCCTCAAGGACCGGATCGTGTTCCTGGGAACCCCCATCGACGACCAGGTGGCGAACCTGATCATGGCCCAGCTGATCCACCTGGAATCCGAGGATCCGGAGAAGGACATCAATGTCTACATCAACTCCCCGGGCGGCGACATCACCTCGCTGTTCGCGGTGTACGACACGATGCAGTACATCAAGTCCGACGTGTCGACGATCGTGATGGGCCAGGCGGCCTCGGCCTCGGCCGTGCTCCTGGCGGCCGGGACGAAGGGGAAGCGGTACGCGCTCCCGCACTCTCGCGTGCTCATCCACCAGCCCCACGGCCAGGCCGGCGGCCAGGCGGTCGACATCGAGATCCAGGCCAAGGAGATCCTGCGCTACCGGGCGCTGCTCGACGAGATCCTGGCCGAGCACACCGGGCAGGCCCTCGACAAGGTGAAGAAGGACACCGACCGCGACTTCATCATGACCGCCGAGCAGGCCAAAGACTATGGCATCGTGGACGACATCATCTCGTCGCGAACGCTGGTCGAGATGCGCTCTGGCGGCAACGGACAGGCGTAAGATACGGGGTCCGAGGACAGGAGCCGAGCGGGGGAGCCGTGGCCAAGTTCGGAGATTCGGACCTTCTGAAGTGCTCCTTCTGCGGCAAGTCGCAGAAGCAGGTCAAGAAGCTGATCGCCGGACCGGGCGTCTACATCTGCGACGAGTGCATCGATCTCTGCAACGAGATCATCGAGGAGGAGCTATCGGAGACCTCCGAGCTGAAGCTCGAGGAGCTCCCCAAGCCTCGTGAGATCTACGAGTTCCTGAACGACTACGTCATCGGGCAGGAGCAGGCCAAGAAGGTCCTGTCGGTGGCGGTGTACAACCACTACAAGCGGATCCAGGTCGGCCCGCAGGACGACGTCGAGCTCCAGAAGTCGAACATCCTGCTGCTCGGGCCGACGGGGTGCGGGAAAACGCTTCTGGCCCAGACGCTGGCCAAGATGCTCAACGTCCCCTTCGCCATCGCCGACGCCACGGCGCTCACCGAGGCGGGCTACGTGGGCGAGGACGTCGAGAACATCCTCCTCAAGCTGATCCAGGCCGCCGACTACGACGTGAAGCGAGCTGAGACGGGCATCATCTACATCGACGAGGTCGACAAGATCGCCCGGAAGTCGGAGAACCCATCGATCACCCGGGATGTGTCCGGCGAGGGCGTCCAGCAGGCCCTGTTGAAGATCCTCGAGGGCACCACGGCCAGCGTCCCCCCGCAGGGCGGCCGCAAGCATCCTCACCAGGAGTTCATCCAGATCGACACCACCAACGTGCTGTTCATCTGCGGCGGGTCGTTCGCCGGCCTGGAGAAGCTCGTGGAGTCGCGGATCGGGACGAAGGGCGTGGGGTTCGGTGCCGACGTGCGCCGGGTCGAGGAGAAGAACCTCGGCGAGATCCTGGGCAAGGTGCTTCCCGAGGACCTGCTGAAGTACGGGCTGATCCCGGAGTTCGTCGGACGCCTGCCGGTCATGACCCACGTCCACAACCTCGACAAGCAGGCACTGGTCGACATCCTGACCATGCCCAAGAACGCCCTGGTCAAGCAGTACGAGAAGTTCTTCGAGTTCGACAAGGTCGAGCTGGTGTTCCAGGGCGAGGCCCTCGAGTCGATCGCCGACCAGGCCATGCTTCGGGGAACGGGTGCCCGGGGGCTGCGGGCCATCATGGAGGAGGTCCTCCTCGGCGTGATGTACGACCTGCCCTCCCGGAAGGACGTCCGGAAGTGCGTCATCGATCGGGACGTCGTCATGGACGGCGTGAACCCGACCCTGGTCCCCAAGAGCGAGGCCG
>JBOGWD010000248.1:0-1222 GCA_050693275.1 Actinomycetota bacterium
TGGCGGGCGGCCCGCATGAGCTCGGGGTGCGCGTCGCAGATGTCGATCGTGGAGAGCATCCCCCGCCGGACCTCCCGGAGGAGGGCCCGCTTGGCCAGGGTGTAGTCGACCACCCCGAGCTCGGGCTCCGCTCGCTTCTGCGCCCGCATGGCCATGGCGGCCATTGTACCCGCCGCCCGTGACGGGCCCGCCCCGCCCTCTGGACCGAAGCCTCGCCAGGGTGTAATCATGTAATCACCATGGCCAGGACGCTGACCTCGGTGGACCAGGAGCTGGCTGAATGGTTCGCCGGGCGCCTGCCGGACGGCTGGTTCACCGGTCCCCCCGAGGTCGCCGCCGACCGCGAAGAGGTCCTAGTCGTGGGGCGCATCCCCGAGCCCGACTACCCGAGGGGAGCCTCGGCGGCGGCCAAGGGCGCGGCCAGGGAGGCCCGCATCGCGCGTTTCCGCGAGGAGACCAGGGAGCGGCGGATCGGCATCGCCCTCGAGGCCGAGCACCTGTTCCGGCGGAAGGTTTCGTGGGGAGCGGAATGCGGGGACGTGCGGGCGCTGTTCACCACGGTGAGCGTGCCGGTGATGACCAGGCTGCGGATGGCCGAGCGCGCCGTGCTCGACGTCCTGGAGGACGCCGGCGTGGCTCGGAGCCGCAGCGAGGCCCTGGCGTGGTGCGTGCGGATGGTGGGAGCGAACCTGGAGGAGTGGCTGCGGAACCTGCGGAAGGCGTTCGAGCACGTCGAGCGGGTCCGGGCCCGGGGACCCCAGAGCGAGGAGTGAGGACATGAAGGTTCGGTACGTGGACGCGATCCTGCACGGGCCCGCAGTGGAGGGCGACGGGGCCGGGGCGGCGACGGACGGCCAGGCCCTCGACGCGTACTCCCGGGTGGTGACCTCTGTGGCCGAGGGACTGATCCCCTCGGTGGCCAGCCTCCGGGTGACTCGGCGGGTCCGGGGCGGCCGGCTGGCCGCCGGCGCCGGCTCGGCGGTGGCCATCACCCCCGACGGGTTCCTCCTGACCTCCGCCCACGTGGTGGACGGATCCGACGGCGGCTCGGCCTCGTTCGTCGACGGCCGCGAGCTCGAGTGGCGGGCGGTGGGAACCGACGCCCTGTCGGACATGGCCGTGGTGCGGGTGTCGGCCTCCGACCTCCCCCCGGCCACGCTCGGCGACGCCGACGAGCTCCGGGTCGGCCAGCTCGTGGTGGCCGTGGGCAACCCGCTGGGGT
>JBOGWD010000249.1:0-1565 GCA_050693275.1 Actinomycetota bacterium
GTGGTTCGCCTGGATCTCGGAGAGCTTGAAGCGCTTCATGAGCTTGCCCCGGGCCTCGTCGGCGTCCGCCGACCCCCGGATGATCTTGATGACCGCGTCGAGGTTGGCCAGCGCGATGAGGAGGCCCTCGACGATGTGGTCCCGCTCCTCCGCTTTGCGCAGCTCGTAGCGAGTCCGCCGGGTGACGACCTCGCGCTGGTGCTCGATGTAGTGCTTGATGGTCTGGGCGATGTCCAGCGTCCGGGGCACCCCGTCGACCAAGGCCAGGTTGATGACGCCGAAGGACTCCTGGAGCTGGGTGGACTTGTAGAGCTTGTTGAGGACGATCTGTGGGTTCGCGTTCCGCCCGAGCTCGATGACCAGGCGCATCCCGCCCCGACCGCTGGACTCGTTCCGGACCCGGGCCATCTCCGGCACCCGCCTGGACAGGCGGAGCTCCTCGACCTTCTCCGCAACCCGCGACGGGTTGACCTGGAAGGGGACCTCGGTGACCACCAGCCGCTGACGGCCTCGGGCGTCCTCCTCCACGGTCACCCGGGCCCGGATCCGCACCGAGCCCCGGCCGGTCCGGAAGTAGTCCTTGATCCCCCCCTTGCCCATGATGATGCCGCCGGTGGGGAAGTCCGGGCCCTTGATGTACCGGCTCAGCTGCTGCGGCGTGATGTCCGGCTTGTCGACGGCCGCGATCACCCCGTCGATCACCTCGCCGAGGTTGTGGGGAGGGATGTTCGTGGCCATGCCCACGGCGATGCCCGCCGAGCCGTTGACCAACAGGCTCGGGAACCGCGACGGGAGCACGGTCGGTTCTTGGTCTTGGCCGTCGTAGTTCGGGACGAAGTCGACGGTCTCCGCCCCGATGTCGCGGAGCAACTCCATCGCCAAAGGAGACAGCCGCGCTTCCGAATAGCGCATTGCCGCTGCCGGGTGGCCCTCGATCGACCCGAAGTTCCCCTGGCCGTCGACCAGCGGATAGCGGAGGGAGAAATCCTGAGCCATGCGGACCAGGGAGTCATAGATGGCTTGGTCGCCGTGAGGGTGGTATTTCCCCATGACGGCGCCGACGATCCTCGAGGACTTCGTGGTCGGGCGGTCTGGCCGCAGTCCCAGCTCCAGCATTCCCCACAGGATCCGGCGGTGGACCGGCTTCAGACCGTCCCGGACGTCGGGCAGGGCCCGCGACACGATGACCGACATCGCGTAGTCGAGGAAGGAGGTACGGATCTCCTCCTCGATGTCGATGGGCTCGACGCGAAGGGCCATGGGCTAGACGTCGATCAGCCGGACATCCTCGGCGTTCTCCTGGATGAACGCCCGGCGCGCGTCCACGTCCTCGCCCATCAGCACGCTGAACGTCCGGTCGGCGGTGGCCGCGTCCTCCATGGTGACCTGGAGGAGCGTGCGCTGCTCGGGGTCCATCGCGGTCTCCCAGAGCTGCTCCGCGTTCATCTCGCCGAGGCCCTTGAACCGGAGGACGTTCAGGTTCGTCTTCTTCTTGCCGTTCGTCTTCCGGAGCCTGTCGAGCTCCTTGTCCGAGAACAGGTACTGCGGCTTCCCGTCGAGGTTCA
>JBOGWD010000250.1:0-1308 GCA_050693275.1 Actinomycetota bacterium
CGGAGGGCCTCCAGGTACAGCTCCCGGGCCGCTCTCCTCCCCTCGCTGGCGATCTTCCTCTCGAGCTCGGTGGGGTCGAGGTTCTCCTCCACCTCGACCCGCAGCTCCACCACTACACTCACCTCGGACACGTGGTCTCACCTCCCTGTTGGTCTCAGGTCAAGGTGAGCCTACGTGCCCCTTCCTTCGGTTCCTCGGAAGCTGCGGTGGGGGGAACGCATCCTCGACCTGATCGCCGCTGTACCGCCACGCCTGATGGTGCTATGAACTGGCCGTGGCAGAGCAGCGCCCCCGGCCGTCGAGGGCAAGACGAACCGCACTGGTCATGACGGTGGGCGCCCTCGTCCTCGAACCCGTCGCCTTAACCTCACGTCCCGGGGCATCGCCGCTGGCCCCGATCGGGAGATCGTGGTGACCCACGACGACCCCGGCCTCCCCAACCGGTGCCGACCTCGACCCCTGGCGAAGCTGACTCTCAGGTTCCTGGAGGCGCTCAAGGAGGGGCGCCGCCGGCGACTCAAGAGGTTCTTTGGTTCTCGGTGACCGGCTCGCCGGTGGATGGGCACAAGCGGCACTTCGTCGCCTACCGGGCCAGGCGAGCGATCACATACATCAGGAACCGAGGAGGGTTCAACCTCAGGCTCAAGGAGCTCGTCGTGGATTCCGCTCCCTCGCTGAGTCAGAGCGACATCTCCTACGACGGGACCTGGAGGGCCATACGGGAGGGCGAGCGAGGGAGATGGCACTTCGTCGGGAAGGGCGCGTTGAACTGCAGACAGAGAACGGTGAAGGGGTGGAGCATGGCCGTCGAGGACGCGGAAACCCGGCTGTGCCCTCCCCCATCGGAGGGCGTGAAGCCGAGCACCGTCATCGCCTGCGTACAGAGCTAGGCTTCTGCATGTAGCTCGCCTCCTAGGCACGAGCGGGCCCCCAAGCTCGGGCAGCGACAGAAGCGCTGGGACCTCTGCCCGCCTCTACCATCCCTCCGGGAGGACGTTGCCCTGTTTATCGAAGAAGGGGTGGCCGCACTCGGCCGAGTCCCGGAAGTACCGGTCTGCCGCCTCCGGGTCCCCGGGCACGGCGTGGCGGACAGTGAGGAGGCCGGGGTGCGGCGGGCCCTCCCAAGGCTCGGGATCGGGAAGGTCCCAGCCCCGGACACGCATGCATCTCAAGTACGCCAGCACCCCGCGGTTCTCCTCGGCGATCCTCTCCTCGTCGTACCGGTTCGGCTGGGGGAGGCTCTCCCCAACCTCGAACGGCCCCACGAGCCCGGTCTCAACGAGGCAGGCCTCCCAGGCTCGCCGGAAC
>JBOGWD010000251.1:0-27834 GCA_050693275.1 Actinomycetota bacterium
GGGTCCACCCGCAGCGCTTCGCTGAAACGACGATGAGCCGAACGACGACGAACGCGGAGGCCGGACCTCGCCGAGGGTTGTTCCTGGAGCGGGTCCCGTGGCGGACTATCATCCTGGCGAGCCTGGGCGCGGTGCTGATCCTGGGCGTGATCCTGGGCACCATGGCCACGCTGCAGGAGGGCCGGTTCACGGGGGCCAACTGGACCCGCCTGGTGGTGGGCGGGGTCTCCCGAGGCAGTGTCTACGCGATCATCGCCGTGGGGTACACCCTCGTGTACGGCATCCTGTTCCTGATCAACTTCGCCCACGGCGAGGTGTTCATGGCCGGCGCGTTCAGCACCCTGTTCGTGGCCCAGGCGCTCGACGAGGCGGGGATGCTCGACGGCAGCCCGATCCTCTCCATCGGGATCCTGTTCGCCTCGTCGATGCTGATCTCGATGCTCGTGGCGATCCTCCTCGAGCGGGTGGCCTACCGGCCGCTTCGGGGTGCGCCGCGCCTGATCCTGCTGATCACTGCCATCGGCGCGTCGCTGTTCCTCCAGAACAGCTTCCGGGGGTTCTTCGGCGCCAGCTCCACGGCCTACCCCACCATCGACATCCTCGAAGGACGGACGACCGTCCTGGGTGTTCCGTTCCTCCGGGCACAGCTGATCGTGATAGTCGGTGCCGTGGTCCTGATGGTGGGGCTCTATCTGTTCATCGAGCGAACCAAGACCGGACGGGCCATGCGAGCGGTGGGGGAGGACAAGGAGATCGCCGCCCTGATGGGCATCGACGTGGATCGGGTGATCGTCACCACCTTCGCCATCGGCGGCCTGCTGGCAGGTGCGGCGGGGATCCTGTTCGTGTTCGTGTTCAACCAGGTGAACTACTTCATGGGGTTCGTTCCGGGCATCAAGGCGTTCACGGCCGCCGTCCTGGGCGGGATCGGCAACGTCCTGGGAGCGGGGATCGGCGGCATCGCGCTGGGGATCCTGGAGAGCGTCGGCCCCCGTCTGTTCCTCACCGGGGCGGGGGTGGCCTCGCCCGACCAGCTCCAGCCCGTGGTGGCGTTCGGGATCCTGGTCCTGGTGCTGATCTTCCGGCCCGGCGGCATCCTGGGGGCCGAGGAGGAGAGGAGGGCCTGACGTGGCTTCGGTGACCGAAGCGGCCAGGGCGACCGGGACCCCGTCCCTCTCGGGCTTCATCGGACGCCGGGCCGTCCGGAGCGGGCTCCTGGGCGGTTTGATCGTAGTCTACATGGCCGCGGTCGGGCTGATCGGGCGCTTCAACGAGACGAACGTGATCACCGGGGTGCTTACCCTGGGACCCGCCTTCTTCCTCCTGACCATGCTGTTCGCTGGGTACCTGGCCTCGCGCGACCGGAGGGTCGAGGGCGTCGCGGTTCCCCTCGGGACCGGGGACCGGCTCCTGGCTGGCCTGGTGGGCGGGGCCGTCACCGGGGTCATCGTGGGCGGGTTCGTCCTGCTCTTCAACGCGATCGACGTGCGAGACATGTTCGTGTCCCTGTCGCCGGTCCTGCTCGGCGACATCCTGACCTTCGGCCAGGAGCCCGCGATGGGGGCCCTGCTTCAGGTCGGCGTGGCCGTTGGGTTGGGCGCCCTGGGCGCCTCGCTTCGGCTGCTGGAAGCTCGGAACCGGAAGGTCTTCATCGCCGCGCTGACGACGATGCTGCTGGTCGGCGTCCTGGAGCGTCTGCTGCGGGTGATGCTCGACAGCCTGGGCCTGGAGACCGACTGGCTGTACCGACGGGGCGGGCTTACCACCACCGGCGCAGTGAGCATCCTCGTTCTCGGGGGGGCGGTCTCCTACCTGACTACCCACCGGGAGGCAATCCTCCGTCGGCTCGCCGGCGAGCGGCTGAAGTCCGACGAGCGGGGCGGGGCCCTCCCCGCGACCACCCAGGAGAGCCTGGCCCTGGGCCTGGGCCTGGCCTCGCTCGGTCTGTCCGGGACGCTGGCCGCCATGGGGCTCCTCCAGGTCGCGTTCCAGCCCATCCTCCTGATCGTGGCCCTGGCCCTGGGGCTGGTGGCCATCGGGGCGGCCGCGGTCACGATCCGCAAGCGCAGCGGGGGCGGCGCCCGTGGGACGGTGAAGGCGGGCCGTGCCGGGATCGGCCTGTTCGCCGCCGTGGCCGGCGTGTTCGCCATCGTCCCCTTGATCGTGGGCGTGTTCCTCAGCCAGGCTCTGGTGACCGTGGGGGTCTACGTCCTGCTCGGGCTGGGGCTGAACATCGTGGTGGGCTACGCGGGGCTGCTCGACCTGGGCTACGTGGCCTTCTTCGCGGTGGGCGCGTACAGCACCGCCCTCCTGACCTCGCTCCAGTCGAGCCTGGTCACCGAGGGCGTGGGCGAGTTCGGGAGCGGGTCCCAGATCGCCGCCGAGCAGCCGTTCACGACCTTCTGGATCGCCCTTCCCGTGGTGATCATCGTCGCGGTGGTGGCCGGCGTGCTGATCGGCGCGCCCGTCCTCCGGCTCCGCGGCGATTACCTGGCCATCGTCACGTTGGGGTTCGGCGAGATCGTCCGGGTGATCGTCCGGTCCGACTGGGCCGCCCCCGTCCTGGGCGGCTCCCAGGGGATCAAGCAGGTCCAGCCGCCCCCTCCGGATGCCCTCGACTTCGGGAGTCCCCAGAACCTCTTCTACCTCGTCTTGCTCTTCTGCCTCCTCGCGGCGTACGTGTCCTGGCGGCTCCAGTACTCGCGGGTCGGTCGGGCCTGGGCGGCCATGCGGGAGGACGAGGACGTGGCTGAGGCCATGGGGATCAGCGTGGTCAAGTACAAGCTGCTTGCATTCGCCATGGGCGCGGCCGTGGGGTGCTTGTCGGGCGCGTTCTTCGCGGTGAACCTGAGCGTGATCACGCCGGACAGCTTCGAGCTGCTCGTATCGATCACGGTGCTTGCCGCGATCATCCTGGGCGGGATCGGCAGCATCCCGGGGGTCATCGTGGGCTCGGTCGTCCTGGTGGGGCTTCCGGAGATCCTTCGCGACTTCGCCGAGTACCGGCTCCTGTTCTACGGAGCCATCCTGGTCGGGATCATGATCGGCAGGCCCGAGGGCCTGGTCCCCAGCGCCCGCCGCCGCCGCGAGCTGCACGAGCGCGTGGAGGAAGAAGCCCAGTTCGTCAAGGAGTACGGGGAGGGCGGTCCCGAGCCGGCGCTCACCGCCGCCCCCGGGGAAGCGAGTCAGGAGACATGAGCCTGCTCGAGGTGACGGGGCTGTCGAAGCGGTTCGGCGGCCTGGCGGCTGTGGACGACGTGGACTTCCATGCCGGCGAAGGCGAGATCGTCAGCGTGATCGGCCCCAACGGTGCCGGGAAGACGACGCTGTTCAACATCGTCACGGGTTTCTACGAGAACGAGCAGGGCGGCATCATGTTCGACGGCCACAACATCGTCGGCCTCAAGCCGAACCAGATCACCAAGCTCGGCATCTCCCGGACGTTCCAGACCGTCCGCCTGTTCCCGGCCATGACCGTTCTGGAAAACGTGATGGTCGGACAGCACAGCCGGAGCCGGTCGGGGATCTTCGGCAGCGTCCTCCGGCTCCCCGGGACCATGAACGAGGAGCGGCGGATCGAGGACAAGGCCCGGGAGATGCTGGCCTTCTTCGGGCCCGCCCTGCTGAATCGAAGCGACGAGCTGGCGTCCGGGCTTGCCTACGCCGACCGCCGCCGGCTTGAGGTTGCAAGGGCCATGGCCACCGAGCCGAAGCTCCTGCTGCTGGACGAGCCGACGGCCGGGATGAACGCCAGGGAGAAGAACGAGATCATCGAGCTGGTGGGCCGGATGCGGGGCGAGCGCGGCTACACGGTGGTCCTGATCGAGCACGACATGCCGGTGGTCAAGGGGGTCTCGGATCGGGTGGTGGCCCTGGACTTCGGCAGGAAGATCGCCGAGGGGACCTACGACGAGGTCTCGAGGAACGACCGGGTGATCGAGGCGTACCTGGGGAAGGAGCACGAGGCGACCGCATGAGCACGAACGGCACACCCACCCTGGAGCTTCGTGGGGTCCACGCCAGCTACGGGGCGGTCCGGGTCCTGACGGATGTGAGCCTGGAGGTCCGCCGGGGGGAGATCGTCTGCCTGCTCGGACCGAACGCCGCCGGGAAGACCACCACCCTGCGGGCCATCCTGGGGCTCACCGTTCCCAGCGCGGGCGAGATCCGACTGGAGGGGGAAAGGGTGGACGGGCAGCCCACGCCCAAGATCGTTGCCCGGGGGATCACCATGGTCCCCGAGAACCGGCGCCTGTTCGCTCGGATGACCGTTCGGGAGAACCTCGACATCGGCGCCCAGCTTCGGAGCGACAGCGAGGCGATCCGGCGGGACCAGGCCAGGGTCCTCACGCTGTTCCCCCGCCTGGAGGAGCGGCTGTCCCAACGCGCCGGCACCCTGTCGGGAGGGGAGCAGCAGATGCTGGCCATCGGTCGGGCGCTGATGGCCGGCCCGAAGCTCCTGCTGATGGACGAGCCGTCGATGGGGCTGGCCCCGATCCTGGTGGAGCAGGTGTTCGAGACGATCAAGGAGATCAACGAGCAGGGAACGACGATCTTCCTGGTCGAGCAGAACGCCAAGATGGCCCTGTCCATCGCCAACCGGGGGTACATCCTCCGGACGGGAGAGATCGTCCTGGCAGACACCGCTCAGGCGCTCCGAGACAGCCCCCAGATGCAGGAGGCCTACCTGGGCGGGTGAGATGCGGCTCCCGCTGATCGATGCGGATGAGCTGGCACGTCTCCTGCCCATGCGAGCGGCGATCGATGCCCTGGAGCGGGCGTTCGGTGACGTTCTCCCCGAGGCCCCCCAGCGATCGCACCTCGAGGTTCCCGGGGGCGAGCTGCTCCTGATGCCGGCGGCCGGCCAGGCCGGGGTGGGCGTGAAGCTGGTCACCCTGAACCCGGAGAACCCCGAGCAAGGGCTTCCGTTCGTACAGGCGGCCTACCTGCTGTTCGCCCCCGGCACGCTGTCGCCCGAGGCGGTCATCGAGGGAGGGGCGCTCACGGCGCTCCGGACGGCGGCCGTGTCGGGCCTGGCCACGCGGTACCTGGCTCGTCCCGATGCCCGCCGGCTGGTCCTGTTCGGGGCCGGAGTGACCGCCAACGCGCACCTGGACGCCATGCTGGCCGTCCGTCCGTTCCGGGTGGTCCGCGTCGTGTCGCGATCCCCGGGGCCGGCCGAGGCCCTTGCGGCTCGAGCCCGGGGGGCCGGCCTGGACGCCGGGGTGGCCGGGCCTGACGCCGTGATCGAGGCCGACGTGGTATGCACGTGCACGACCAGCTCGCAGCCGGTGTTCGACGGGACGCTCCTGGCGGCCGGGGCCCACGTGAACGCCATCGGTGCCTACCGGCCCGACATGCGCGAGCTCGACGACGAGACGGTGCGCCGGGCCCGCGTGGTGGTGGAGACCCGGGAGGCCGCCATGGCCGAGGCGGGCGACCTGCTGATCCCGATCGAAACCGGGGTCATCGATCCCGAACACGTCGTGGCCGACCTCTCGGAGCTTGTCCGGGGGGCGCCCGTTCGACGGGGGCCGGAGGACGTCACGCTGTTTAAGTCGGTGGGGCTCGCCGCGGAGGACCTGGCGGTGGCTCGGGCCGCCCTGGACGCCCGGACCGCTTCCTAGGGAGCGGCCTCCCATGGCGCCGCCGAGAGATACCTGGCCCGAAGGAGGTCGAAGGCGCATCCATCCTCGATGACCTCGAGGGACAGGGCCCCGCCCCCGACGTCCCACCGGTAGACGCCCCGCGTCTCCGGGCAGTTGGGGTCGTTGATGAGCAACAGCCGGTCGTCGTCCACGATGTAGTGGCCCCCGCTGGTGAACGCCGACGCCTGCTGTTCCACCCGGTACCTCCCCTCCCGGAGGGTCAGCGTGGCCGGCCCGCTGTCCAGCCGGTAGGGAGCGCACCGTCGGCAGAGGATGGGCTCGCTGCCCCGACGATAGTCCCGCAGATACACGCCGTCGACCGGGGTGGGGGCCCGCGGCGGGATCGGGGTCACGAAGGGGTAGGGCTCGCCCCGGTCGCGCCGCCAGAGGCTCGGGTTCTCCGTCGGGCTGGGATGGTCCCGAGGTGCTGCGGCCGGCGAGGAGCACGCGGCCAGGAGCACGAGCCCGGCGGCGACGACGTGGATCGAGCGGCGCATCCTCTCCATCGAAAATCATACCCATGCCCACTGGGTTCGGGCGGGCGATGCCCTGGCGCGGCTCCTGGCATTCTTCGGGGACGCCCGCCACCTCACCGACTAGAATGGGGCCCCGGATGCCCGACGCCCCCCGACGTGTGGTGCTTGCGGAGGACGAGACCCTGATCCTCCTCGATCTCAGGGAGATGCTCGAGGAGGAAGGCTACGAGGTGGTCGGCGAGGCCGGCGACGGGGAAGCCGCGGTCCGCCTCGCCCGGGAGCTGGCGCCCGACGTGGTGGTGCTCGACATCAAGATGCCGGGCGTGGACGGCCTGGCCGCCGCCGACCGGATCTGGAAGGAACGCATCGCTCCGGTCGTGATGCTCACGGCCTTCGGCCAGAAGGAGCTGGTCGACGAGGCCGCCGGGGCCGGCGCGATGGGGTACCTCATGAAGCCGTTCCAGAAGGCGGACGTGGTCCCGGCCATCGAGCTGGCCATGGCCCGGTACCGGGAGGCCCGTGCCCTCGAGGACGAGGTGACCGATCTCACGGAACGGCTGGAGGCTCGCAAGCTGACCGACCGGGCCAAGGGTGTGCTGATGGACCGGTACGCCATGTCGGAGACGGACGCGTTCCGGTTCATTCAGAAGACGGCCATGGACCGCCGGATGAGGATGGCTGAGGTTGCCCGCCTGCTGCTCGAGGGGAGCCTGGAGGCGTAGCGGGAGGCCCGGAACCGCTTCCCCGGCACGGCTCGTGGAAGCGATCGCGGCGAAAGGAGAGGGTGTGGGGAGTCGGCTCCGATGCCTCGTCCTCCCGGCCACGGTCGCGCTGCTCGCGTCGGCGTGCACCGGTGGGGATGGGGACGAGGGCCGGGACGGCGCGCGGGGCAAGATCCAGGTCACCGTCCACTTCCAGGGCGCGCTCACCGGCGACTTCGACTACCTGGTGACCCACGCCTACCAGGCCGCCCGACTCCGCTTCGACGAGCTCAACGGCGACGAGGGCTTCCCCGCGGTGGTGACCCTGGAGCAGGCCGATACACAGGGAGATCGCGGGCGGGCGCCGGCGGTCGCGCAAGGGGTCGTGGACGACCCGAACACGGTCGCCGTGATCGGGCCGGCGTTCGCCGGTGAATCCGAGGAGTCGGGCGGCATCTACAACGAGGCCAGGATCCCCTTCGTGACGCCGTCGGCGACCACCCCGGAGCTGGCCGACCGGGGGTGGGACTACTGGTACCGCACGGTGGCCAACGACGACGACCAGGGCGGGCCGCTCGGTGAGTGGATCGCCTCGCGATACTCGGGCATCTACGTGGCCCACGATCAGTCCTCGTACGGCCAGGGGCTGGCCGAGGTGGTCGCCGACGTCGCCCAGGAGAGCGGCGCCTCGGTCGAGAAGGTCGAGGGTATCGTTCCCACCGAGGTGTACTCGACGCTGATCGGCGACGTGGAGGCCTCGGGGGCGGAGGCGCTCTTCTACGGGGGCTACGACATCCAGACCGGCCAGATCGTCGCCCAGGCTCGCGATGCCGGGCTCGATCTTCCGATCTACTCTGGAGACGGGTCGGTCTCCACGATCCTGCTCGACCTGGCCGGTGACACGGGTACCGACGTGTTCCTGTCGTGCCCCTGCAACCTCGAGGGCGAGGGCGACTTCCTATCGAAGTACGAGGCCGAGTACGGGGAGACCCGGGTGCCGATCTTCGCGGCGGAGGGCTACGACGCGGCCAGTCTCGTCGGGGAGGGGATCCGCTCGGCGATCGAGGGCGGCGCCGAGACCCCCACGGCGATCCGCGAGGGCATCAAGACCTACCTCGACAGCCTGACGGTGGACGCCCCCTTCTCGGGCGTGGCCAAGCAGATCGCCTTCGACGATGCGGGCGAGCTGGCGGCCCAGGATCGGCGGGCGCTCATCTTCTTCTACTCGGTCGAGCCCGGCCAGATCTCCCTGGAGGGCAGCGCATCCGAGGTCCTGGGCTGAGCGGGTCTCCGGCGCGGGGGGGCGGAGGAGGGTAGGCTAGCCGGGTCCGTGCCTGGACCCCGTCGCTTCTTCCCGTCGCTGACCGTCACGGCCCTGGTGATCGTGGGGGCAGCCCTGCTGTTGATCCCGCGGCCGGAGGGCCCCGGATCGGCGGAGCAGGCGTCCGAGCAGGACGCCGTCCCCACGGTTCGCGAAGGGGTCCTCACGGTGGGGTGGTCGCCGACGCCGCCGTTCTCCCTTCCGGGCCTGGAGGCCCCCCGGGGCTTCGATGTCGATCTCGCGGCCGAGCTGGCCCAGCGGCTGGGGCTGCGGCCGAGCCTGGTGGACATCGATGGTGACCCGTTCTCCCGACTGGTTTCCGGGGAGGTGGACCTCGTCGTGGCGGGGGCGCCCATCACCGAGGAGCTCGAGGCGCGGGTGAACCTCTCGGACCCCTACGTGCGAGTACGCCAGGCGTTGCTTGTGAACGTGAGCGTGCGTCCTGATCTTGCCGCCGCGGAGGAGCTCACCGAGGGGGACGACGTCGCCGTCATCCAGGGCAGCACCGGGCAGGCTTGGGCAGCCACGCACCTGGAGCCCGGGGCTATCGAGGTCGTGCCCTACGACGACGCCGAGGAGGCGGCGGTGGCCCTGGCCGCGGGCTCGGTGGACGCCCTCCTGGCCGACGAGGTGTCGGCCATAGCCGGGATCGCCTCCCGCGAGAGTCTTCGGATCGTGGAGACGTTCCCCACGGGTGAGGGCCTGGGCGTCGCGGTGGACCCTCGGAACCCACGGCTGCTCGGCGCCGTCAACGCGGCCCTCATGGCCGTGGCGGCCGATGGAACGTACGATCTGCTCTACGACCGCTACCGGGACACCCTTCCGCCCGGAGGAAGGATCACCAGGGCCTGAGGTGGCCGCGGCCCCTGAGACGGACGTCGTGGTGATCGGGGCAGGGATCATGGGCTCCGCCACCGCCGCGGCGCTGGCTCGCTCGGGTCGGGAGGTGGTCCTTCTGGAGCGGTTCCGGGTGGGCCACGCTCGCGGGTCGAGTCATGGAGCCTCCAGGATCTTTCGGTTCTCCTACCCCGCCCCGGTCTTCGTCCGCATGATGCAGGAAGCCCTGCCCCTGTGGCGACGCCTGGAGGAGGAGTCCGACGAGCCGCTCCTCACGGTCACGGGAGGGCTCGACGGAGGGGCCGGCGTGGAGCGGAACGCCGAGGCCATGGAGGCATGTGGGGTCCCGTTCGAGCGGATCGACGGGGCCGAAGTGGTCCGGAGGTTCCCCTTCGTTAGGGCTGAGCCGGAGGAACGCTTCGTGTTCCAGGCTGAGGGCGGCGTCGTGGCGGCCGACCGGGCGCTCCGGGCCTTCGTGTCGTCGGCCCGGGGCCACGGCGGCGAGGTGATCGAGGGGTGCCGAGTGGTGGATCTCCGGACCGACGCGAACGGCGTCGAGGTCGTGGCCGAGGACCGGTCCTATCGGGCCCGGACGGCCGTCATCACGGCGGGGGCGTGGGCCCGGGGCCTCCTGGCGGCCGCCGGGATCGATCTCCCGCTTCGGCCCACCCGCGAGACGGTGGCGTACTTCCGCCTGGACGAATCCCTCACGGTCCCCACCCTGGTGGATTGGGGCGATCCCGCCGGCTATGCGCTGAGGAGTCCCGGTCAGGGGGTCAAGGCCGGTGAGCATGGGGCCGGACCGGAGATCGACCCGGACCGGGAAGACGGCGCCAACGCCGCCTCGGTCTCCCGCCTCCGCTCATGGATCGGCCGCCGCTATCCCGACGCCGAGGCGGAGCCGCATCTTATCGAGACCTGCCTCTACACGAACACGGCCGACGAGTCGTTCATCCTGGAACGGCGGGGGCCGCTGCTGATCGGATCCGCGTGCAGCGGCCACGGGTTCAAGTTCGCTCCCCTGATCGGCGAGCGGCTGGGTGCGCTGGCGGCGAAGGAAGGGGCTTGAGAAGAGGGCGGTCCACCAACTAGCATTCCCCTGGGTGGCCGCTGCCCGGCCGTCCGGGACGGGAGATGGAAGGGAGGCATCGTGGCGACACGGAAGGCTCGACTGGCCGTGGGGGCGCTGCTGTCGCTGGCGCTGGTCGCCAGCGCCTGCGCCGAGGAGCAGCCCGCCAATGGTGGGGGAGGGGACGGTGGAGCGAGTCCCGAGCCGGCATTCTCCACGCTGACCGAGGGGGTCCTGGCGGTCGGCTCATGCCTGGACTTCCCGCCGTTCGAATCCGTGGAGGGCGGGGTTGAGGTCGGGTTCGACGTCGACCTCACGGAGGAGATCGCCGGGCGGCTCGGCCTGGAGGTCGAGTGGGTCCGGGCCGACTTCGACACGATCTTCACCGCGGTGGCCGGCAACCAGTTCGACATGGTGGCGGCGGCCTCGACCATCACCGAGGAGCGCGAGGAGGTCGTGGACTTCTCCGACCCGTACTACAACTCTCGGCAATCGCTGGTGGTCAACACCGGCGAGACTCCCGACATCGCCTCGACGGCCGACATCGGCGATGGGGACGTGATCGGGGTCCAGCGAGGCACCACCGGGAAGGACTGGGCCGAGGAGAACCTGGTGCCGCAGGGCGCACAGGTCAGGACGTTCCAGGCGGTTCCCGACGCGTTCCGGGACCTCGAGGCGGGGAACGTCACGGCGGTGGTCAACGACGAGCCCTCCTCGGCGGAGATCATCACGGATCTGCCGGGGCTGGAGATCGTGGAGGCCATCGACACGAACGAGAAGTACGGCTTCCCGTTCTCCCCGGAGAACGCGGAACTCCGCGACGCGGTGAACGGTGCGCTGGCCGAGATCATCGCGGACGGGACGTACGCCACCATCTTCGAGACTTACTTCCCCGGCGTGGAGGTTCCGCCGGAGTTCCAGGCCCCGGCGTAGGAGTGAGGAAATGGGGAGGGGCCCGCGCTGAAGACGGCGCGGGCCCTTCGCCGTTCGGGAGGGGCGTGAGATGAGCGTCGCGGAGGGGCGATCCTCGCAGCTCGAGATGCTCGGGTCGCCGCACGAGCGGAGGCAGGCGGTCGCGGCGAGGCTCGTCCTGGGCGCGGGCATCGGGGCCCTGGGCCTGGCCCTGCTCGGGCCGATCATCGTGGCGCTCTTGAAGGGCCTGGTGCCGTACGAGCGGGTCGTGGAGGCCGTCCAGTCCGCACCGACGCTGCTGATGCTGCTCGGGGGGGTGGGCTTCGGAGCACTGGCGGTGTTCTGGGGCTTCTGGTCCTACCGCGGCATGCCGACCAAGCGGGCCCGGGAACGGGCCATCGCCGGAGCGGTCCTGGGGATCCAGGCCGTGGTGCTGGCCCTGTTCCTGCTGGCCTTCCGAACGCTGGGAGATCCGGAGCGGTTCGTGTTCCACTTCTTCAACCTGGAGGTGCTCGCGGGGCGGAGCGATGAGTTCCTCAGGGCCGCAGTCAACACCATCATCCTGGCCCTGGCCGGCGAGCTCGGCGGCATCATCCTGGGGCTCCTCCTCGCCCTCCTCATCCTCTCCAAGCGTTCCGTGGTGCGAGCTCCCGCCCGCGTCTACATCAACTTCTTCCGGGGGACGCCGCTGATCTGGCAGCTGTCGGTCTTCTACTTCGGACTCGCGCTGGGGCTGGGGATCCGGCTGGAGCTCTCGGTCGGGCCGATCGACCTCTCGGCCGCCTACGTGACCGGCATGATCGTGTTCATCCTGAATACCGGGGCCTACGCCTCCGAGGTGTTCCGGGCGGGGATCCAGTCGATCGAGCGGGGTCAGATAGAGGCGGCCCGCTCGCTGGGGATGTCCTACCCGCAGGCCATGCGGTACGCCATCATGCCCCAGGCGTTCCGTCGGGTGATCCCCCCACTCCTGAACGAGTTCGTCGTCCTGATCAAGGACACCTCGCTCATCGTGGTCCTGGGGCTGATCCCCGCGAACTATGAGCTCTTCACGCAGGCACGTGAGCTGTACGCGGAGACCTTCAACGCCACCTCGTTCACCGCCGCGGCCATCGGGTACCTCGCCGTCACGCTTCCCCTGATCGGAGCGGTGAATGCGGTGGAGCGCCGCCTGCGGAGCGGCCTGGTGACGGTGACCACGTGACCGCGCCGCTCGTCCGGATGGAGGGCGTCCACAAGTGGTTCGGCGATCTCCACGTGCTCCAGGGGATCGACCTCACGGTCGAGCCGCGGGAGGTCGTCGTGGTCATCGGCCCATCGGGGTCGGGGAAGTCGACGCTGCTGCGATGCATCAACCTCCTGGAGGAGCCCACCGAGGGGAGGGTCTGGTTCGAGGACACGGAGCTCACCGACGTCCGCACCGACCTCAACGAGGTCCGCACCAACCTCGGGATCGTGTTCCAGGCCTTCAACCTCTTCCCCCACAAGACGGCGGCGAACAACATCACCATGGCGCTGCGGAAGGTCAAGGGGGTCCCCGAGGAGATGGCTCGGGAGGCCGCCATCCAGGAGCTGCGGCACGTGGGCCTGGAGCACAAGGCAGACGCCTATCCGGGGCAGCTCTCCGGTGGGCAGCAGCAACGCGTGGCCATCGCTCGGGCCCTGGCCATGCGGCCGAAGGTGATGCTCTTCGACGAGGTCACATCGGCCCTCGATCCCGAGCTGATCCAGGAGGTCCTCGACGTGATGAAGGCCCTGGCCTCCGAGGGGATGACCATGGTGACCGTCACCCATGAGATGGGGTTCGCCCGGGAGGTCGGCACCAGGCTCCTGTTCATGGACGAGGGGCGGGTCCTCGAGGAGGGGAAGCCGAGGGAGGTCTTCGAGAAACCGGAGCACGAGCGGCTCCAGCAATTCCTGAATCGGGTCCTGTGACGCTCCTGGCCACGGCGCTCGTCGCCCTGCTGCTCGTGGCGTCATCCTGCTCAGGGGCACCCGACCAGACGACGGATGACCTCCGGCCCTACGTGGTCACGGCGATCGACTATCACTTCCATGACGCCCACCCCTCGCTCCCCATCCCGCTCGGCCGGGCCGTCCAGTTCAGCAACCAGGGCCGGAACCGGCACAACGTGACCATCGAGGGGACCGGCTATGACCGCACGTTCGGGCCGGGGCGACGGATCACCGTCGACCCGATCGGCTCGCTACTGGAGACGCCGGGACGGTACCCCTTCTTCTGCAAGCTGCACGCCGACCGGGCGATGAGCGGGGTGCTGATCCTGGTCGAGTAGACCCGGGACACGACGAAGGCGGGCCCGCAGCGCCTTTGGAGCCGCTCACGCCTTCCCCATACGCGAGCGTTATCTACTCGGCACTACGGACCCGCCAAGATTTGGTCCCGACCGACTTCGGGTCCGGCAGTCGCCTGCGGTTTCCCGCGAACCCGGTCCGTGCCTCGGGCGAGCCCGATGCTCGAACCTTTGCCTCGGGGCCTTCTGGCTCCCCGCCGGTCCCTGCGGCCGCTCGGGACCGGGCGGAAACTAACAGGCGGTCGCGTTGAAGTCAATGTCGGAGGAGGCCTTGCGGCGCAACGGTTCTGACGCATCCGCCCAGGTAGCGGCCAGCGTTCTGGGGCATGAAAAAAGGCCCGACCGCCGCAACTTGTGCGACAAAACTCAGCGAAGGGCCTCGAGGACCGCCACCGCGGCCGGCGCCAGGACCAACGCGGGGAGCAGGTTCGCCACCCGAACCTCGCGCAGCTCGAGCAGCCGTAGGGCGATGCCCAGGATCAGGACCCCGCCGACGGCCGACATCGCCGCGATCATCGCGTCGGAGAACGCGCCGGCGACGGCAGAGGCGGACAGGGACAGCGCGCCCTGGTACACGAGGATCGTGACGACGGAGAATCCGACTCCCCATCCGAGGGCCGACGCGAATGCCAGCGCGGCGAAACCATCGAGGAGTGACTTGATGGCCAGGAGCTGGTAGTCCCCGGTTAGCCCGTCCTGGATCGACCCCAGGATCGTCAGGGGGCCCACGCAGAAGACCAGGGACGCCACCACGAATCCCTCGGTGAACCGGGGCTGGTCTCGGCCGAACCGGGCCTTGAGGGCCCGGCCCGCCCGGTCCAGGCCCCGCTCGATCCGCAGGAACTCTCCGAGGACCCCACCGACCAGCACGCTTCCCAGCACGACCAGGACGGCCCCTCGGGTCACGTCGGAGAGGGGCGGTCGGAAGGCCTCGAGGCCCTGGGAGATCCCGACCACCAGGGTGACCAGGCCCAGGCCGTGTATGAGGGTCTCGCGGATCCGCTCCGGGAGCCGGCTGCCGAGCAGCGTGCCGACCGCGGTGCCGACCAGGACCGTGGCCGCATTGATCAGCGTCCCGGTCACGGGTCCCTGATGGCCACGGTAAGAGTGGCGGTGGCCATCAGCTCGCCGTCGTCGCCCGTGACCCGGAGGTCCCACACGGCGACGCTCCGCCCCATCCGCAGGGGGACGCCCGTGCAGGTCACGTGGCCGTCCCGGGCGGCCCGGAGATGGTTGACCGTGAGCTGGATGCCGACCACGCGCCGGTCCAGGCCGGTCACCACCGCGGTTCCGAAGGATCCCACGGTCTCGCACAGGGTCGCCGTGGCGCCACCGTGCAGGAGTCCGTAGACCTGGACGTTCCCCTCGACCGGCATGCGGGCAACGAGCCGGGCCGTACCGACCTCCAGCCACTCGATCCCCATGCGTTCCATCAGCGTGCCGCGCATGGCGTCGCTTGCGACCTCGAGGGCGCGCTGGGGAGAGACGCCGGCGGGCGGCGGATTGTCCTCGCTCACGGGGGCGGAGTGTAGCCGGTCGCGTGGTGGCTCTGAGCCGAGGTTCAGGGGCGCCGGGCGGCCGCTTCGCGCGGATCGGGGTCCGCCGGGCGGGCCACGACCGCCGGCTGCGGCCGGAAGAACAGCAACCCGGCCACCGCCAGATACGAGAGCCACGCCCCCAGCTCCAGCCACGAGGGGTTCGCGTTGTAGCCGAACATAGCCCGGAGGAAGGTCCCCGGGCCGGTCTCGTCGGACAGGAGGCCGGAGATGTCGAACGCCGTGGCACCCTCCCCGGGGAGCCAGCCGATCTCCTGGAGCTCGTGGATGCCGCCCGCGAGCAGCCCGGCGGCGACCACCAGGATCAGCGCGCCCGTCACCCGGAAGAACGTCCGCAGGTTCAGCCGGACGCCGCCCCGGTAGATCAGGTAGCCGAGGACGGCGGCCGTGGCCAGCCCGATCGCGGCGCCCACGTAGCCGAGGGCGACCGAGCCGGTGACGTCTTCCCGGATCGTCCCGAAGAGGAACAGCACCGTCTCCAGCCCCTCCCGGACCACGACCACGAAGGCTAGGGCAGGCAGGGCCAGGGAGGAGCCCGACGCCAGCGCGAGGTCGACCCGTTCCTGCAGCTCGCCCTTGATGAACCGGGCCTGGCGGCGCATCCAGAAGATCATCCATGTGAGCACCCCGACGGCCAGGAGGCTGGCGATGCCCTCGAATGCCTCCTCGGCCTCCTCGGACAGGGCTCCCGCGGTGGTGAAGACGACCGCCCCGGCCACGAGGCTGAGGCTGACGGCCGCGCCGGCTCCGGCCCAGACGGTCCCGTGCCGATCGCGCCGCCCGACCGTGTTCAGATAGGCCAGGATGATGCTGATGACCAGGGCCGCCTCGATGCCCTCGCGGAGCGTGATCAGGAACGCCGCGCCCATCCCCGTGGACCTCCCATCAATTAGGGCTACCTAAAGAATATGCTCAAGTGCGGCTAAATACTATCGCAGGAGTCGGATTCGAGTCAAGCTCCCACCCGGACCCACAGGTTGTCGGCCAGGTGGGAACCGAGGCCGACCTTCTCCCCGGCGACCTCCAGGGTCATGGTGCCGTCGGGAGCCACGGCCAGGACCCGCAGCCTGGCCCCCGGCATCAGCCCTGACTCCTCGAAGAACCGCATCACGTCCAGCTCGAGCTCCAGGTCCTCGGTCAGACGCTCCAGGCGGGCTCGCGTTCCGGCGGATAGCTCGTGCAGCGGCCGCAGGGCGGACTGGTCCACGGGGTGGGAGGAACCCGGGATCGGGTTGCCGTGCACGCACGTGGGCGGATCGTCGAGCATGTCCACCATCCGTTCCTCGACGCGCTCGGAGATGGCCCGGCCCCATTCGGTAGCCTCCTCGTGGGCGAGGTGCCACGGGAGGCCCATCACCTCGACCAGGAACCGCTCGGCCAGCCGGTGGCGCCGGACCAGGGCCTCGGCCACGCGCTTCCCCTCCCTGGTGAACCGGAGACGGCGGTCGCCACCGGTCTCGACCAGGCCTCGCTTGCCCAGTCGCTTCACGGCCTCGGACACCGAGGCCGGGCTGACGTCGAGCCACTCGGCCAGCCGGGCCTGCTGGGTGGGGATGCCCTCCTCGGCCATCTCGTAGAGCGCCTCGAGGTATTCGTGGGCGGGCGGCGTCACGGTGGAAGTCTACAATCGGTCAACGGGTGGCGAAGAGGCGCATCTTTCTCCTGGACGGCCACAGCCTGTCCTACCGGGCCTTCTTCGCCCTTCCCACCTCGCTGGCCACGTCATCCGGACAGATCACCAACGCCGTGTATGGGTTCACCTCGATGCTGATCAAGCTGCTGGGAGAGGAGCGACCCGACCGGATCGTCGTGGCCTTCGACAAGGGGCCCCCCACCGAGCGGCTGGCTCAGTACGCCGAGTACAAGGCCGGGCGGACCGAGGCGCCGGACGAGTTCCGGGAGCAGATGGGGCTGATCCGGGAGGTCCTGGAGACGCTCGGGGTCCCCATCGTGGAGGTCGAGGGCCACGAGGCCGACGACGCCATCGCCACGCTGGCGGTCCGGGCCCGCGAGGAGGGGATGGAGGCGGTCATCGTCACGGCCGACCGGGACTTCTTCCAGCTGGTGGGGCCGGGGATCAGGGTGATGTTCAACCGGAAGGGGATCTCGGACATCGTCGACTACGACGAGGCCGCGGTGGAGGCGCGGTTCGGCCTGCCGCCCGAGAAGTACCTCGACTACGTCGCCCTGAAGGGCGACCCGTCCGACAACATCCCCGGCGTGCCCGGGGTGGGGGAGAAGACCGCCAGCCGGCTGATCCAGGACCACGGTAGCGTCGAGGCGGTCCAGGCGAACGCAGACGCCCTCTCGCCGAAGCTGGCCACAGCCATCGCCGAGGCGGGGGACCGGCTGCGGCTGAACAAGGATCTGGCTCGACTCCGGACCGACCTCGAGCTCGACATCGACCCGGACGCATGTGTCCTGGGGGACCGCGACGACGACGAGGTTCGACGGCTGTTCAACTCGCTGGAGTTCCGGACGCTGCTCGAGCGGCTGGAGGAGGCCGGCGTGGCTCGGCCGGCCGCGGAGACGAAGGACCTGACGCTCACGCAGATGACCGTCCGGGAAGCTGGGTCCATGCTGGCGTCCGGCGGGCCCCTGGCCGTGTGTCTCGTGGCCCGCGAATTGGAGGCCGTGGCCCTGGCCCTCTCGTCGGGGGAGGGGGTGGGCCGATCCCTGGCGCTGAGCGGGGACGTGCCGGATGCCATCCGGACCTGGCTGGCCGATCCCACCCGGCCCAAGTGGGTCCACGACGCCAAGGAGCTCCAGGCCACGTCGCTCCGCCTGGAGATCGAGGTCGCCGGCGTGGCCTTCGACACGCTGCTGACCGGCTACCTGCTCGATCCGGCAGAGGCGTCCTATCCGCTGGCCGCGCTGTCCGAGCGGTACCTGGGCGCCGACATCCTCGGGCAGGCCGACGAGTCGGCGGAGGCCGAGGGCCAGCTGCCGCTCGGCGAGGCCTGGCGGGAGCCGGCGGCCCAGGCGGCCGCGGTGGCGCTGCTGTCGCCGGTGATGGCGGAGCGGGTCGAGCGGGCCGGCGTGCGGTCGCTCCTGGAGGAGGTGGAGCTTCCCCTGGCCCGGGTGCTGGCCCGGATGCAGGCCGCCGGGGTGTCCCTGGACATCGGGTACCTGGAGGAGATGTCCGAGACGATCGGCGACCGGATGCGCGCGCTGGAGGAGGAGATCTACGCCCACGCGGGAGAGGAGTTCAACCTGAACTCTCCCCCCCAGCTCCGGGTGATCCTGTACGAGAAGCTGAAGCTGTCGCCGGGCAAGCGCACGCCCAAGGGCCAGCTGTCGACCGACGCCTCCGTGCTGGAGAAGCTTCGCGATCGGCACCCGATCATCGACGTGCTCCTTTCCTACCGGGAGCTGGCCAAGCTGAAGTCGACGTACCTCGACGCCCTCCCGCCGCTCGTGTCACCGGGCGACGGACGCCTCCACACGACCTTCAATCAGGTGGGCGCCGCAACCGGCCGGCTGTCCTCCTTGAACCCCAACCTCCAGAACATCCCCGTCCGTGGCGAGACCGGGCGGGGGATCCGCAAGGCGTTCGTGGCCTCGCCCGGCCACATCCTGATCGTGGCGGACTACTCGCAGATCGAGCTCCGGGTCCTGGCCCATCTGTCCGGCGACGAGGCGCTGGCCGAGGCGTTCGCCACCGACACGGACATCCACGCGGCGACCGCGGGGAAGGTCTTCGGGCTCCCTCCGGAGCAGGTCGACTCCGAGCTTCGCCGACGGGCCAAGGTCGTCAACTACGGCCTGGCCTACGGGATGAACGCCTACGGGCTGGCCCAGCGGCTGGGGATCCCCCCCGACGAGGCCCAGGAGTTCATCGACGCGTACTTCGCGGGCTTCCCCAAGATCCGCGACTTCCTCGACCGGCAGGTCGCCTTCGCCGCGGCCGAGGGCTTCACGGCCACGATCCTGGGACGCCGCCGTTACCTCCCCGAGCTCCAGTCGCCGAACCCGAGGATCCGCGATCTTGGACGGCGGATGGCGCTCAACGCGCCGATCCAGGGTTCCGCGGCCGACATCATGAAGCTGGCCATGATCCGGGTGGATGGGGCCATGGAGACCCTCCCGGCCACCATGGTCCTCACGGTTCACGACGAGCTTGTCTTCGAGGCCCGCGAGGCCGCCGCGGACGAGGTGGCCGAGGCCGCGCGCAAGGAGATGGAGTCGGCCTACGAGCTGTCCGTGCCGCTCCGCGTGGACGTCGGCACGGGTCGGGACTGGGCTCAGGCCGCCCCCGCCGGCCACTGATCGCTCGTGCCCGGCCACCGCCCTCGACATCAGCCACGTGTGCGTATTGACGCTGGTCAGCGCGTTCTCCTACTATTGGGATGCCCACGAGGGCTCCACCCGCACGGACCTCCCACGGCTCTGCGCGGGACCGGTGTGGGCGGAAGGAGCTGATCGGACATCGAGACCACGAGCGAAGCGACCGTGACGGTCGAGCGAGACCTGACCCCGGAGGAGCTGCCCGCTGCCATCGAGGCATCGCTGAAGGATTTCAACGACGGCGATCTGGTCACCGGCCAGATCGTCCGGATCGACCGCGACGAGGTCCTCCTCGACATCGGCTACAAGTCCGAGGGGGTCATCCCCATCAAGGAGCTGTCGATCCGCCACGACGTCGACCCCGACGAGGTCGTCAAGGTCGGGGACGAGATCGAGGCCCTGGTCCTGCAGAAGGAGGACAAGGAGGGTCGCCTGATCCTCTCGAAGAAGCGGGCCCAGTACGAGCGGGCCTGGGGCCGGATCGAGAAGATCATGGCCGAGGGAGGAACGATCAAGGGACCGGTGATCGAGGTGGTGAAGGGCGGCCTCATCCTCGACATCGGCCTTCGAGGGTTCCTGCCGGCCTCCCTGGTGGACATGCGGCGAGTCCGTGACCTCCATCCCTTCGTCGGCCAGGAGCTCGAGGCCAAGATCATCGAGCTCGACCGGAACCGGAACAACGTGGTGCTGTCCCGCCGGGCGTTCCTCGAGGAGTCCCAGAGCGAAGGGAGGAAGAAGTTCCTCCAGTCGCTGGAGAAGGGCGAGCGGCGGAAGGGAACCGTCTCCTCGATCGTCAACTTCGGCGCGTTCGTGGACCTCGGCGGCGTGGACGGGCTCGTGCACGTCTCCGAGCTGTCCTGGCGGCACGTGGAGCACCCCGGCGAGGTCGTCTCGGTCGGGCAGGAGGTCGAGGTCGAGGTCCTCGACGTCGACATGGAGCGGGAGCGGGTGTCGCTCTCGCTGAAGGCGACCCAGGCCGACCCGTGGAAGGAGTTCGCCGAGCACCACCGGGCCGGCCAGGTCATCGAGGGGGAGGTCACCAAGATCGTGCCGTTCGGCGCGTTCGTACGGGTGGCCGACGGGATCGAGGGACTGGTGCACATCTCGAAGCTCTCGGAGCAGCACATCGAGTCGGCCGAGCAGGTGGTCCAGGTCGGCGAGCGGGTCCGGGTCAAGGTGGAGGACGTCGACGTGGCCCGGAGGCGCGTCTCCCTCTCGATGCGCGGGGTGGACGAGGCAGCTCCGGTGGCCGAGATCGAGGCGGAGGTCGCCCCCGAAGCCGAGGAGGCCGAGGTCCCGGCGCCGGAGACCGACCAGGAGGCCGAACCGGAGGCCGAGCCCGAGGCGGCGGTCGAGGCGGCGCCGGAGGCCGAGCCGGAGGCGGAGGAGATCGCTCCGGAGCCGGAGACGGCCGAGGCCGCGGAACAGGGCGACGACGAGGTCTCTCTCGAGTCCATCGTGGAAGACCTCAAGCGGCGAGAGGGCCGCACCTAGCCCCTCCGGGCACCCCCGAGCGATGCTCCTCGTCGGCCTGACCGGCGGCCTCGGCGCCGGGAAGTCCACCGTGGCCCGGATGCTCTCCGAGCGCGGAGCCGTGGTCGTCGACGCCGACGAGCTGTCTCGCCGGGCGCTGGAGCCGGGAAGCCGCGCCTACGGGCAGGTCTGTGACCTCTTCGGCGATGGCGTAATCACGCCCTCGGGGGAGCTCGATCGCAGGGCCATCGCCGCTCAGGTGTTCGCCGACGATGCCAAGCGGCGAACCCTTGAGTCGATCGTGCATCCGGAGGTGTTCCGCATGCTGGCCGAGACGGTCGAGGCCCGTCGGGGGACCGACGACGTGATCGTGTTCGACGCCCCATTGATCGTCGAGACCGGCTTCCACGAGGCCTGTGACGTCGTGGTGGTGGTCTCGGCGTCCGAAGACCAGCAGGTGGCCCGGGCGGCCAGGGACCGGGGGATGACCGAAGAGGAGGCCCGAGCCCGGATCCGGGCCCAGCTCCCGGCGGCCGAGCGCGAGGCCGTGGCCGACGTCCTGGTCCGGAACGACGGGGACCTGGCCCACCTGGAGGGCCGGGTCGAGGCGCTGTGGAGCGACCTCCGGGCCCGGGCCGCGGCGGGAGACGGGTAGCCGTGGAGGTCCGGGCGATCTTCTTCGACGCGGGGGAGACCCTCCTCTATCCGCACCCCTCGTTCGCCGAGCTCTTCTCCGAGGTGCTCCGGGGAGAGGGACGGCCCGTCGATCCCGCCCAGGTCCAGGAGGTGGTCTCCGCGTCGTCGCAGCGGTTCAACGAGTTCCTGACCTCCGAGGAGGCCAGGCTCTGGTCCACGTCGGCGGATCGGTCTCGAGCCATGTGGGACGCCCTGTACCGATCCTTCCTCAGCGACGTCGGGATCGAGGACGATCACGACCGTCTGGTGATGGCCCTGTACGGGCGCTTCACGGACCTGGCCTCGTACCGACTGCACCCGGACGCGCTGCCGGCCCTGGAGCGGCTCCGGGCGGCCGAGCTGACCCTCGGGCTGATCTCGAACTTCGAGGAGTGGCTGGAGCGGCTGCTGGAGGCCCTGGAGGTGCACGACTTCTTCGACGTCACGGTCATCTCCGGGATCGAGGGAGTGGAGAAGCCCGACCCGGAGATCTTCCGGATCGCGCTGGAGCGAGCGGGGGCCGCCCCGGACACCTCTGCCTACGTCGGCGACAACCCCGTGTTCGACGTGGATGCGGCCCGACAGGTGGGGATGGTCCCGGTGCTTATCGACCGGCGAGGCAGATACCCCGACAGCGATGCGATCCGGATCACCTCGCTGGAGGAGCTGCCGGCCGCGCTCGGGATCGAGGCCTGACACGGCTTGCACGGCGCGACGGGCGCCGCTTTGATGGTTTCGATGCACGAGCGCGGCGTCGGTCACCTCGATGAGGTCCTGGACAACCTCGGCGTGTTCCGCGCCGCGGCGGAGGAGCTGGTCCTGCTGTGTCCGTCGGGGTTCCGGCGAGTCCCCATCTCCCAGGGATCCGAGTTCTACTTCTCGATCCAGGCCCTCGGTCCCGGTCAGGTCGCCTACGCGCACACGCATCCGGACTCGGAGGAGTGGACGGTGGTGCTGAGCGGATCCGGGGAGGCCCGGATCCACGGGGCGGTTCCCCTCCAGCCCGGTTCGGTGCTGGGCCGGGCCGCCGCCTACCCGCACGGCTTCCGATCGGCATCCCGGCCCCTCTACCTGCTGTCGATCCAGGCGCCCCGACCCACCGCCGACGCCACCACGTGGGACGAACGGGGGGAGACCACCGACCCCATCGTGTGTCCCGGCGGGGGGAGATGCCGGCGGTGTCCCCGCTGCGGGGGCCACGCCGCGATGGTCCGCCGAGACGTCTTCGAGTGCGAGAACTGCGCCCTCGAGCTCTGACCGTCGGTGCCCTCCTCGCCGTGTCGATCCTGGCGGCGTCGTGCACGGTCGAGCCCGAACCTGAGGCCGCTCCATCTCCGTCGCCTCGGCCGACCCCCGATGCCCGGACTCCCTCGCCTCCGGACCTGGCCACGGGACCGCTGGCCCGGCGGGCCTGCGCCCTGCCGCACCGCCACCTCCTCAGGATCTGGCGTGGCTACGACCCTGAGCGGAGCGGAGAGCTCCAGCTGGTTCCCCGGGAGCCCAACGTCATCGGACCCGGATACCCGCACGCGGGCGTGGCCGACCATCTCCAGGACGTGCCGCTCCTCCTGTACGGTCCCGGTGTCGTGGAGGCGAGCCGGACCGTTCGCCGTCCGGTCACGGTGGCCGACGTCGCCCCCACGATCGCCGACCTGATCGGGTTCGATCTCCCCGCCGCGGACGGAACGCCGCTGCGGGAAGCCCCGATCGCCGGTGCGCCCCCGCCGAGCGTGGTGGTGACCCTCGTCTGGGACGGCGGGGGAAGGGTGGTCCTGGACGAGTGGCCCGATGCCTGGCCCAACCTCCGGCGGCTGATCGAGAAGGGGACGTGGTACGAGCGAGCCTCGGTGGGGTCGTCGCCGTCGACCAGCGCGCCCATCCACGCTTCCCTGGGGACGGGGTCGTTCCCCAAGAAGCACGGATTGATCGGAAACGCGCTGCGCATCGACGGCCGGATCGCCGATCCGTGGGACGAGGGCCCGGCCTACCTCGAGGCGCCCTCGCTGGCCGACCTGTACGACGTGGCCGGGGGCAACGCGCCCCTGATCGGCCTGATCGGGAGCGCGCAGGTGCAGCTCGGGCTGATCGGGCACGGCTCGATGTGGGAGGGAGGGGATCGCGACATCGCGGTGCTGAAGCGAAGGCGGGGCTACGAGAACCCGGACGGCTTCTGGGGCGTCTCCTCGACCAGCCGGCCCTTCTTCTCCACGCCCCGGTACGTGAACGACCTCCCGTTCATCACCGAGCACCACCGGTACGCCGACCTGCTGGACGGCCGGGCCGACGGGGCATGGCTCGGGGAGTCGATCGAGCTGCTGCGCAACGGGTACGACACGCCGGCCCGGATCCCGTTCGAGACCCGCCTGGTCAAGGAGGTGGTCCGGCGGGAGGGGTTCGGGGACGACGACGTGCCGGATCTCCTGTACCTCAACTACAAGCTCATCGACTTCGTGGGGCACCGGTGGAGCCTGCACAGCCCGCAGATGCGTCACTCGGTCAGGGCACAGGACGATGAGCTCCCGGAGCTCCTCGAGCTCCTCGACGACGAGGTCGGCCCGGGGCGGTGGGTGCTGATCCTGACCGCGGATCACGGGTCCCAGCCCGACCCGCTCCGCGCCGGCGGCCGCCGGATCGACATCAGCGGGATCGAGGCGCACATCCGGTCGAGCTTCGACGACGGCGACGACCGGCCCCTGGTGAACCAGGTGCAGACCACCCAGGCGTTCCTCGACCTCCAGGAGCTGGCGGAGAACGATCACACCGTCCAGGAGGTCGCTGCGAGCGTGCTCCGGGCCGAGGCTGGTCTGGCGGCGGCGTTCCCCTCGGACCTCATGCCTCGCCTGTCCTGCCTCCCGGAGGCCCGGGGCGGGTAACCTCAGGCCGGTGCCGGACGAGCGGTTCTTCACGGTCGAGCAGGCGAACGCCGAGCTCCCGCGGCTCCGGGAGCGCCTCGGCCGGATCCGGGAGGCCCGGGCCACGGTGCTCCGATCGGCCACCGTGGTCCGGAAGACGGCGCGGGCCAACGGCGGGGGACAGGAGGGTGCGGCGTACCTCGAGGCGCTGCGGGTCCTCCGCGAGGAGGTCGAGGGCCTGGCCGCGGAGGGCATCGTCCTCCGGGATCCCGACTCCGGCCTGGTGGACTTCCCGGCACGCCGGGAGGGCCGCCTGATCTACCTGTGCTGGCGGCCGGACGAGGAGCGGGTGAGCCACTGGCACGACGTAAACTCGGGCTTCGCCGGCCGCCGGCCGCTTCAACCCTAGGGTTGACTGGGTAGGCCCAAGGGTTTACAATCTGTAAACAGTGCATGGAACGGCCGATACGAGACGTCATGATCTCGCCGGACGTGGAGAAGAAGCTGTGGGTTGTGCACGCGCTGACAAACTGGGACGTCCAACGCGTCGTGTTTGATCCAGGGAGCGAGGTGAGGTGGGACGTGGATGACGAACATGGCGGCCGAGTAATAGTCCGGGGAAGGAAGCCCGGCACACAGGATCGAGCTATGTACGTGGCCCTTCGTTTGGTCGATCCGGACCGAGGCGTATGGGCTTGCATCACCGCGTTCGTGCCGGACGATGAGAACTACGGCGTCGAGGAGGTGTGAAGGTCGTGAACGAGAGGCAGCAGGATGGAGAGGCGATCAGGGAGGCTTGGCGCAGGGGGCGACCTGCCAACATGGAACGGTCTCGCCAGGGCCCAACCAGCGTCCTCTCTATCCGAATCCCCGACGGTCTTATGATGATGCTGACTGAGAACGCCCAGCGGCGAGGAATCACTCCAAGTAGTTTCGCTCGGGAATTGATTGAACGAGGTTTGGAGGAAGAGACGCCAGTTACGCCCACGAATCTCATTGGCATCTTGCGTCGAGCTGTGGAAGAGGCCGAATCGGCGCGAATGAGATGGGCGTTCGAGCCGACTCCGACAGTAGTTGGCTCCTGTTGGATTGAAACGTATGCCGGGGAAGCGGAAACACTCCACCCACAAGGCATCCACAAGTTCATTAGAGGCTCGTCGTCGCTCCTTCTCAGAGAGTTGGGAGAGACGAGTCCAGCGTCGGATGAGACGCTGGCTAGATGAAGAGAGTTCCCAGGGACTGGATCGTCACTGCCCTCCTCTGTGACTCAGCTCAGGTTGCTGGAAGCAAACTGTTCGTCTTGGGAGGCGGCTGGTCACTATGCGGTCCGGGCCCGTTCGTGCATGCGCTTGCGATCAAATTGGGTGTTCCCTGGGATCAGGCAAATCGGCAACACACTTTGAAGGCCGAACTCTTAGATGAGGATGGAGAGAAGCTGCAACTGGGCGACCCACCAAGCGACTTTGGATTCGAAACGACCTTTCAGGTAGGGCGCCCCCCTGGATTGCCTCCGGGTACGCATCTCGATGTGCCTTTGGCAGTCAACCTCGGTCCGCTGGAGTTTCCACCTAACAAGGGATATGCCTGGGCGCTTAGGGTCGATGGGGAAGAGCTTGAGCGGATAACCTTTCGGACGAGGCCAGCCAGCTCATGACCAAACGGGGAGGAGATTTCCGGTTTGTCCCGCGCCCTGACACGCAGAGCTGACCGAAAGTAGATCCGTGCCCCCGTTCCGCGTCGTCTCCGAGTTCGAGCCCGCGGGCGACCAGCCCCGGGCCGTCGACCAGCTCGCCGAAGGGCTCCTGGCGAGCCAGGATCGCCTGACCCTCCTGGGCATCACGGGGTCGGGGAAGACGTACACGATCGCTAGGACGATCGAGCGCGTCCAGAAGCCCACGCTGGTGATCTCGCCGAACAAGTCCCTGGCCGCCCAGCTGGCCAGCGAGTTCCGAGAGTTCTTCCCGGAGAACGCCGTCGAGTACTTCGTCTCGTACTACGACTACTACCAGCCCGAGGCCTACGTCCCCCAGAGCGACCTGTACATCGAGAAGGACGCCACGATCAACGACGAGATCGAGCGGCTCAGGCACTCGGCCACGGCGGCCCTCCTCACCAGACAGGACGTGATCATCGTGGCCTCGGTCTCGTGCATCTACGGACTGGGCACGCCCGAGGAGTACATGGGCCAGGTGCTCCGGGTGATCAAGGGCGTCCCGCTGGACCGGGATTTCGCCCTGGAGCGGCTCACCGACATCCAGTACCAGCGGACGAATCAGTCCCTGGCCCGGGGACGGTTCCGCTCCCGCGGGGACACCATCGAGGTCCACGCCGCGTACGAGGAGACGGTGCTCCGGATGGAGCTGTGGGGGGACCAGGTCGACCGGATCACCAGGATCGATCCGATCACCGGAGAGGTCGTCGGCGAGGAGCAGGAGGTCTGGATCTACCCCGCCACGCACTACGTGGCATCACACGACCGGATGCAGCGGGCCATCGGCCAGATCGAGCGGGAGCTCGCCGGCCGCCTCGAGGAGTTCGAGTCGAAGGGGAAGCTGCTCGAGGCCCAGCGCCTCCGGATGCGCACGAACCACGATCTCGAGATGCTCCGGGAGCTCGGGTTCTGCTCGGGCATCGAGAACTACTCGCGGCACATCGACGGGCGCCAGCCCGGGGAGCCCCCGTACACGCTCCTGGACTACTTCCCCGAGGACTGGCTCTGCGTGATCGACGAGTCGCACGTGACCGTCCCGCAGATCCACGGCATGTACGAGGGGGACATGACCCGGAAGCGAACCCTCGTCGAGTACGGCTTCCGGCTGCCCAGCGCCGTCGACAACCGGCCCCTCACCTTCGACGAGTTCACCGAACGGGTTCGGCAGGTCGTGTTCATGTCGGCCACCCCGGGTCCGTACGAGCTCCAGGTCTCGGATCGCGTGGTGGAGCAGATCGTCCGGCCCACCGGCCTGGTCGATCCGGAGGTCGAGGTTCGCCCGACTCGGGGACAGGTCGACGACCTGATCGAGGAGATCCGCCGTCGCACCGAGAAGGACCACCGGGTCCTGGTGACCACGCTCACCAAGAAGATGGCCGAGGACCTCACGGACTACCTGATCGAGATGGGCCTCCGGGTGCGGTACCTGCACTCGGAGGTGGACACGATCCAGCGGATCGAGATCCTCCGTGACCTCCGGCTCGGTGAGTTCGACGTCCTGGTGGGGATCAACCTGCTCCGGGAGGGCCTCGACCTGCCCGAGGTGTCTTTGGTGGCCATCCTGGACGCCGACAAGGAAGGGTTCCTGCGATCGGAGACCTCGCTGATCCAGACGATCGGCCGGGCCGCCCGAAACGTGGACGGGACGGTGCTGATGTACGCCGACGAGGTCACGGACTCGATGCGCCGGGCCATCTCGGAGACGCAGCGCCGGAGGAAGATCCAGATCGACCACAACCGTGAGCAGGGGATCGACCCGCAGACGATCCGGAAGAAGGTGTCCGATATCCTCCTGTCGATCGAGGCGGAGGGGCACGGCGCCCCCAGGCCACAGCGGACGCGTCGGAGACGCCGGGAGCATCCGGAGCTTCCTCGGGAAGAGCTGGAGCGGCTGATCCGGACGCTGGAGGAGGAGATGCACGAGGCGGCCAAGGATCTCCGGTTCGAGTACGCCGCCCGCCTCCGGGACGAGGTCCGGGATCTCCGGCGGGAGCTCGAGGCCCT